>CAZVNH010000283.1:0-3862 GCA_964628575.1 uncultured Thermoplasmatales archaeon
ATGTTGTAGTAATTGGAGCACCTGATACTCCAACTGTTATTGGTCCATGCAACATATATTATGAAGATTTACAGTATGAATTCCTCGTTGAAAATCCAGGACAATATAATGATATAATTTTCAAATTTTCTTGGGGAGACGGATATGAAAATGAAATAGATATTGGAATAGGAAATACATTAAGATGGGGAGATGTTCGTCACACGTATGCTTCACCAGGAATTTATGAAATACGTGCAAAAACAATTTATGATTATAATGGAAATCTAATAGAGAGTGATTGGTCAAATCCATATACAATCACTGTTGATCCAAAAAATGGAATATCAAACGAGATGGAATTAAAATCAACAATTAATCTTCAGGATGTCATTTCCTGGGAATCAAATGATGTTGGATTTTCTTTATCAGATGGTGTTATTATACTTTTATATGATGACGAGAGTTATCCTGATAATACTATATCATCTTATCCGAACTCTGATCCTGCAAATGGTGAAGTCCCATTTGGTTTTATTTATATCCTTGATCTTGGAGAAATTGTTCATAAAGTATCATCAAATTCTGATTCTTATGAAAGTGTCTTTCAAACAGGTTGTGTGATTACAAAAACAAATAAAGATAGCTTCATAGATAGTTGTCAATGTATCTTTGAAGACAAAGATTCAGATAAACTTGGACTTGATATCTTTTTATTAAGACAAGGATCATCCTTCAGTGTAGCTGGTTCTGAAAAAGTTGAATTAGATTTTAAGAAACTTACTTCTATTAATATGGAGAATCAGGGATATGATGTTTATAATATAAGAATCCAAGTAGCTGAAGGAAATAGTAAAGCTTGGAAAAATTACTTTATACGTAATGAAAATCCAAACTTTTCATCTGAAGGTGAGGATAGTAATGTTTTCCTATATGGAAATGGTTTAGAAGGTAAAAAATTAATATTAACAATAACAACTGTCGAAACTTCAATAATAGATATAAATTAAATAATATTTTTTCATTATTTATTCTTTATTTTTCTTTATTTAGTAAAAAACTTTTAATGTATAATATTATATTACTTTCTGCTAATATCTTTGAGGAGAGAATGAAATTTAGAAATTTCAATAGGGATGCAGTAAGTCAGGTTATTTCAACATTGTTAACTATAATGATAGTAATAGGTGCTGTTGCATCAATACTTGTTTGGGGATTACCATATATTGAAGATAGAAAGATGAGGAGCCAAACTCAAACAGCAATAAATAATCTTGAAAATTTTTATAGTAGTCTAAGTAACATTATTGTTTCAGGTCCTGGTACCTCTGGTGAAAGTAATATTATAGTACAAAATGAACAAACAAATTTTCAAATAGATTCAGAAGGTGATAAACAAATTCTTTTGTATTCTTATAATAACTCATATGATTTCTATACAACAGGCCTAGGTGATAATGATGACTCTTTTAAAATAAATATGGATACAGGCGATCTTGATAAGGTAAATGTCTATTGGCTAGATCCAACAGTAACACCAGAGACTCCTTCATATCTTCTTGAAGAACCAGAATCTATATATAAAGAAGGAACAGATGAAAGAATAGCTGCTCAATCGTTTAAAATAACTAATAATTGGAATTTAGATAGATTAGAGATATTAATTTCAAAGATTGGTACAGATATTGGTGATGATCTTATGGTAAGTATTTACTCTGGAGATTCTTCAGGACCAAATATTCCAGCTGGACTACAGGGTAGTTTTATAGTCTATGAAGATAATATATCAAGCACTCAAGAATGGATTGAATGTGATTTTGAAACCAATATTGCATTAATTGCCGATGTTGATTATTTTATTGTATTAAATACAACTGAGGGAGTTAATGAGACTTGGAGTAATAGTTTTAACTATTATCAATGGTATTATTATGAAAATTCAGTTCTTTTATATTCATATGACAATGGTGAAAGATGGTATAATAAAAACAATGCTTGGACTAAATATTCTGATTATGATTTTGCAAGAAAATTATATTTTGTAGAAAATACACCTCCCGAAACACCTGTTGTTACTTTCTTAAATGGAGATTCTGTTTATAGTGGTATTTCTGAGGATTTATCTTTTTCTTCAAATGATTTAGAATCTGATCAGATAAGATATATCTGTGATTTAGGAGATGGTCAGTTTAATGAAACAGCATTAAGCGATTCATTTATGACACATACATGGATAGAAGATGGTGAATATCATTTAACTATACAAGCAAGAGATGAATACGGTAATATTAATGAAATTGATCTTTTATCAGATATTATAGTCAAACATGGAATTCCAACTCCTGAAGATACATATGCGTCTAAAGGATATTCAGTATCTGAGGGTTCTCTAGGTTTAGATGGATCTATTGCTGATAACACTGTGACATTTGATGGGTCCCTCCGTATTGACTTATTTGATATCGATGATGGTGATGGAGGTTATGATCCACCTGATGTGACACTTGATCCAGGTACATTACCTTTTGCTCGAATTTATGTTTTTGACTTGGGTTATATAAAACTTCAAACTTTATATGGTGCTAAAGTTCAGGATGTTATTTTCGAAAATGGAGCGATAATTTCTACTGGCTCTATTCAAAATAGTTTTAAAAAACAACCCTCAATTTTTGAGGGTGATACCTCTCTTTCTTTTGGAATTATTCAGATTCAATGCCCAACAAGTCTTACAGCTGGTGGAGAAGGATCATTTGTATTAAATTTGGATATGATAAATAGCTATAACCGTGAGCCAGATTATCCATCTGTTGAAAATCTAAAAATTCAAATGTATGGAGAATATTCTGATAACTGGTTGACTTTTTTAAAGAGGAATTACAAATTTTCAAATGCTGGAGTAGATAATACTGTAAAATATGATACTTCAGATATTAATCTTGTTCTGAATACATTTATTGTTGAGATTGAATTAAAGGGGTTGAGATGAAACTATTTCATGACTATGCAGTATCACATATAATCGGCTATCTTCTCACATTGGTAATAACAGCTGTTATGGTTACTTCTTTTTTATTTGCTACAAATTCAATAATCGATAATAATATTAAACAAGCAGCAGATTTATATGCTGAAAATTTAGCTAATCAAGTTGCTGATTGTATAGTGAAATGCTATAATGTTAAGAGTCAATACCCTAATTCTAGATATATAAATGAAATTGAAGTCCCTATTAAGCTTATCAATAGATATGAGTATTATATTGAAGTTGATAATGATAATGTATGGGTGAGAAGTGAGGATGGAAGGATTGTAAAGAACAGTCCTCTTTTTGGTATCTCAGATAAAATATTAATGGATATTTCTGGAACAGTTAATGGCCAATATGGAAAGATAAATATTTCTTGTGGAATTAATGATTATAATTATAAATTTGATTTTGGACCTGATGATTCTTTATTAGAATATGGTTATGTTAGAGTATCAGAACCACCGGTATCTACTGATAGTTGGGATAGTGATTATGATTATGATCCAGTAACAAGAACTGGTTGGAAATATAGAATTCCAATAACCTATAAAAATCCGCTAAACTCCACCACTGAAGCCTGGAAAAATTATACTTTATATATTAAACTTAATGACTCAAATTTCGATTATTCTCTGGCAAATAGTGATGGTTCAGATATAAGATTTAGTAGAAGTAATGGAGAAAATCTTTATTATTGGATAGAGAGATGGAATTCTCGGGATTCTCATATCTCTAGAATATGGTTAAATTCTTCTAATTTATTATTTGATAATGAAATTATATACATGTATTTTGGTAATGCAGAGGCAGATCCTGATGATGAATATGCAAGCAATGGTGAAAATACATTTCTAT
>CAZVNH010000284.1:0-3862 GCA_964628575.1 uncultured Thermoplasmatales archaeon
CTCCAAGTACTGTGTCAATTAAATCATCAAACAGTTCTTCTTCTTCCTCAGAAATTCCTTCAGGCACTGGATACATGACATGTTCTTTTCGGTAAATACCTTTGAATAGATAGTTAAGAATAGTGAGTCCTTTCCCCATTACTAATGTTTTCTTCATTGACTCAATTAATGACTTACTAATTCTATCACATTCATCTAAATTGTTATGATCATAATAATAGTCATATTCCATATAGGCAAATTTCCCATTATCTAATGGACTAATAAAACCAAGAGAATGCTCAAGATTATATTTTTCACCCATATCATCAAACATTTGAATCCAATTTAGATAATGATCTTCATCACCAGTCCACATAGCAGCTCCAGGGCCCATGAACATTTGCTGCCTCATCATTCTAGTAGGAAGAATTCGGAATGCATGCAACCAAACGATATCAGTCATTTCTGGCTTGGAATATACTTTTGTGAAAAACTCTTGCAGATCCTCATCAAAAACTTTAGCTACTTGCTCAGGTGAGGGATCCAAAGCATTTTCCAAATGTTGTTTCATTGGACCTCCAAAGACAGCTTTAAGAGGATCATCTTCTTCAGAAAGAATCTTTAAAAATTCGCTATCTTTTAGAGTGGAAAATCTTGGTGCACCCAATATCAAACTTTTCATTAAAGATTGATCTATTGTGTAATCAACCATATCTTCGATAATTTTTTTTTCATCATTGTTGCAGATAACAGCTACTACATAGTTTAGTTTCAGATAGTTTTTACAAACATGATCAAAATCTTTAGAGATTTTAAGTGTTGGGCTAAGAAACTCGGCAAGATATTTTCGTGAAAGAACAGCAAGTGATAATCCTATATCTCGTTTCCCAAGTTTAATTAAAAGTCTATATGCATCTTTTATATTATCAAATGGTACAAGTACTGCCTCTTCATCATTAAAAACAGGATGAAGTTTAACAACAGCTTCTGTTAATATAAAGGTTGGACTAAGAGTAAGATTTGTAAAACCTGGTTCCGTGGAATATGGATTTTTTCTCTCCCAATCACTATGTTTTTGAATATTTCCTTCTTGATCTACTGTTGTTAAATCAATAAAGTTATCTGCCATTGCACCATATTTATTCCCCCAAGTTGAAATAATACCAGTTGTTACAATATTTGCACACACATGAGCTCCTGCTTCTGCAGCAAGTGCTCTTAGTTTATGTTCGAATGCTTCTTTTTGAAGTTCAAACATGGTAATTCCTGCACCCACTGTTGCAGTTTGACTTTCAGGATGAATCTCGAGTTTTTTCAATCTATACATATCAATAATTATTCCTTTTTCAAGTGAAATACCTTTTACTAAAATAGTTGGAGCAGCTGCTGAAAATGCAGTTCCACCACTTCGTGGTTGATAAGGGATATTATTTTTAGTAGCGAATTTGATAATTTTTGAAACTTGTTCTGTATTTTCTGGCATTACTATATAATAATTTAATTTACCGTCTCTTGGAACAATAGTCATTGTATAAGATGAAATTATTACTGGATCATTAGTTGCCCAGTCTTCTCCTACAATTTCACGAAGACCTTGAAGAATGTTATCCTCAGGAACTTTTTCAAAATCACTTTCATTTAAACTTTCTACATATTCCTTTAATGCTTTTGCAACTTTTTCTGGACGTAATTGTGTGGTAAAATGACATTGCTTATCACAGATTCCACAAAGATTACATGATTCAACAATATCTTTAAGTTTTTCAGTAGGCCTAATTCGACCTGAATCTAATTGTTTTACAATTTCCATTCGACCCTGTGGCCAGTAGGCTAAAAAACCATGTTTTCTACCTGCTGGGCAAACTCCACTACCAAGAAAATCAAATCTACACATACCACAATGGGTTCCTTTTTTTGCTATATCTACAGCATCTTTTAATTTTGTTTTTTCCATTGAGACTACATTATCAAGCGTCATTTTCACTCCCCCAAAAAATTTTTTATAAGTGAAGAATAACTCAATTGCACTTAAATATTTTTCATTAGCAATATTTAATATGCTATAAATATAAAAAGTTATTTATTATATATAAAAGAAGAAATTATGAAATAATTTCAAAATTATTTCATAGAAAATTTGACTATTTTTTAGTCTGTATCTTGGCACTGTGACAGTTAATGACTCTGACCAATCACTTTCAAAACCATAATTATCCTTTGCTTTAACCTTGATACTATAG
The DNA here is from genome assembly GCA_964628575.1 of uncultured Thermoplasmatales archaeon. GTDB lineage: Archaea > Thermoplasmatota > E2 > DHVEG-1 > DHVEG-1 > CAZVNH01. The sequence goes on from CAZVNH010000284.1 coordinate 2,223, forward strand.
ATACCTTTATCAGGCCAAGTATAAGATGCCGAAACTTCTTCTCCTGAACTATATGGGCCCATCCATGGGATTAAATAATGTGAACCTTCTGAATCAAAATCGAACATGTAATAGATTTCATCTGAATTTGAATCAGTGGTAGTTGTTGAATAGGTATATTTACCACCTATTTTACAATTATCTTCTCCAGAAGGTTTATTTGGTATGCTTGGAGCATCATTGTCTAATTGATAGGAAAGTAAGGGATATGTATGATGGAAACTTCCTGACATCATATAGTTTTCACATGTATTGTAACTACCACCACTATACCCTTCTCCACCAGACCAACATGGATGTACTGGTGATAATGAACATTCCATTGTATCATCTTCACAAGATAGATCTAAACTACCACCTTGATAATGTATTGTTATAGTTGAATAATCCATAAAAGCAGGAGTAGCTGGCATACTATTCCACTGACCAGATTGCGGAATTAATCTTACAAACCTTGCGTTAGTTGGTGTAACTAAATCAACTGAAAACTCTTTCATTTGTTCGTTTTGTATATCGAACTCGAGAACTGTATTCCAATCAGTTGTACCATCATAGGAAACTTGTACAAGCATAGATTCTAGTGTCATTGATCGATATTTATGTGCTTTAACCTGCCCCTCTATACTTGTTATTACTAATCCTTCATTATTGATACTTGTTTTCTTTTGTTCGTTTATATTAAACCTTGAATTATCAAAATACCCAGCAAGACCTATTCCTTTTCGATCTGTTGGCATTCTAAATCTTATAAATCTAAAATCTTGTTCTGAAATAGAAGTTGGACCAAAAGGTGTTGTTTGTTTTATTTTATCAAAAGGATATTTAGATACTAATTCCCAATGGATACCATCGATACTACATTCAAGATACCATTTCCATGAATTAGGATACCAGGGAGTTCCATCAATTGGCCAAGTACCAAAATTGTTACAAATACTCATATCCTCAGTACCAGGATTTCCTAATCCACACATCTCTGTATGTCTTGTGGTACCTTCAATATTTGAAAATGAATATACTCCATCTTTACCAATGAAATAAGTATTTATACCTATATGACACCAACAAGGATTATGTCTTGAGCCTCCTTCTTCATTATCACATATCCAGGTTTCCATATGTCTATTTTCAAGAATGTCATTATTACAAGAATATTCATAATCATCTAATGTAGAGACAGTATAATATTCTGAATATTGCTCGCAACCACAAGGACTAATCTCCTTATTTTCATTAATTGATTTATTGATTCCTGAAGCAGAAAAAGGAAAATAACTTATCATTAAAAGAATAATAAATATTAAGACAATAGATTTTTTTAATTTCATTTTATCACATCTCTTAATTTATATATTAAAATTTAATATTATTATTTTAGTTTATTAATTTAATATAAATAATTTATGACACATTTTTTTAATTTTAACAATACTCTACATTTTTTTTTTTATTATTATAATATATAGACTTTCACGATTTACCATTCTGTAGTAAGATATTTTACAATGTTTAATACAATTTCTCCGGTGACATTTACATCTTCTGGATCGAAATATTTTAAAACGTCACCTTCGGTATGATTTAATCCATCTCTATGATGT
>CAZVNH010000285.1:0-3853 GCA_964628575.1 uncultured Thermoplasmatales archaeon
TGAGTTAAGGTATCATGGTCCTCCCATATCGCTCTAATAGTAATCTCTCCTCCACCTACAGCCATTGTTGGTATTACAGGAACTGTCCATGTTCCACTTGCATAATCTGCTCCAGGTATCTTATCAAGTGTTCCTGTATAAAGTGCATTACCAGATATTGTTATATTTTCTTTTGCCTCTTTCTCGGCTCTAGCAGCTGAAATACCAGTAAGATAGCTATTGCTACCGAAATACTCATGTGCGCTACCTATTATTTGGAATTGCATATTGACTGGTACCTCAGTCCATGAAGGTATTCTTGGAATTACTGCATCATTATTATCGGATGATAATGTTCCATCATCATCTAGCCACTTGAATTGTGCATTTGGAGCTGTTTGAACAGTAAATGTAACTGTTTTATTCCATTCTTCGGTCCACTCAGCATTATCTCCATTAGCATTTCTATCACTACCGACTAGATCTGCCCATACAATTATTGACCATGTACCATTGTCACCATATGAAGTACCATTGTTGTTACCCCATCCATTATTTGAAAATTCGTCATATGTATCAATAAGACAATATTTCTTATATGGAGTAATATTAAAATGGGTAGTAACATCTGTACCATCTTCATTTAATATATTAATATGATAATTATCTGCACCAATACCATCACCACTTGTATCTAGTACTGTAAGATTTATTCCTCCACTAAAGTTCCAATATTGGGTTTGATTTGCCTCAGCTATTGTGGAATCAGGTTCACCAGGCATTACTCTGAACATTTCCTCTGTTGCATTGCTTTCCGGTGGATCCCAAGGCCCAATATAACTCCAGGTATATCCTGTTACATCTGCAGCAGCATAATGCGTATTATTCCAACCCCATGTATCCTTTCCACCATAATCATAAGGTGTGTCAGTATCCCAATATAAGTCTTTATCTTTATATGCTCTTATTGTATAATTACCACTTCTTGTTATATTAAGATAAGTATCAAATGTTAATGAACCAGTTGGTGCTAATCTATGTAATACAAGAGTTGGAGGACTTGCATCCTCATATAAAATATCTATCCATACATAGCCATCACCGTTATCTTCAACAGTAATTGTTTTTGAGGTGTTAGAACCATAATAGAAATTATCTGGACCATCTATTGTATAGTCTTGTGAGGTATTTACCCAAATATATCCATCAAAAGTTGTTGGATCTGTTGGATCATGAGCAGGTGAGGATTCTTTATCTAAGATCCACATACCGCATCGATCTGCTAAAAACGTAAATCCATTATTTGGACTTGCAGTTTTCCATGTTGAATTTGAACCAGTAGTAAATTCAATTGGATAACCATCTGCATTCTTTACTTGCTCAGTGCCCCAATAAAACTCAGTTGGATTAGAATAATTATCACAAGCATATACAGGTCTATATAAATTATAAGTTGTGCTTGGTGCGAGTCCAGTTGTATTTATGGTTACGGTTTGATAAGTATCAGCATCATATTTCAATTCAGCTGTTGCATTTCCCCAATCAGTATAGCCAGGAATAACTGAACCTGAATCTATCCAGGCTGCCTTTACATTTTCATTTTTGTGAAAAAACACAAAAACTGAAGTTAACATAGTAAAGGCTACTACAACAGCTAGAGCTTTGCTTATATAGCTTTTTTCCATTTTATTTTCCTCCAAATCTTTACATTATATATTCTCTTTTAGTCATAGATCCTGCAAATCACGGTATCGACTCACACCGCGAACCGATAAGAAAGTCCATTATATCTCCTAATAAACATATGAACTTTCAGCATCCGTGTCCTCACCGGACCCTCATTTCACCGTAAATAATTAGCTTCTTTATAAAAGTTGCGTTTTTACGTATCTTATGCACAGGTGTAGTTATAGATATAACTGTATATTTACCTGCACAAATATTTTATATATTGAAAAAATATTTCAGTTTTATTAGTTTATTTTTATAATATAGTTAATATTATCTATCTTGAGGGGTATTAACTTCTTCAATTAATTTAATACCTGCTGATACACCATCTATCGAGTGAATAACCGCACCGCAATCGGTAAGAGCAATTCTCACCTTCTCATAATCAATATCTGTGCCTTCAATAGTTACTTTTACACTATCTGTTTCTGCATCAACTTCTTCAAGTGAAATATTTACCCCAGATATACCTTCTAATCCCCCTATTCTTTGAGCTACTTCGATAATTGAAGGTTTATGGGGTTTTAGTACATCTAAAATTACTCTTTTTATATTAGTCAAGATTAAACCTCTTAGCTATCGAGTATGAATAAATTATAAATAAAATTTTTGTTTAAAGCTGTAAATAGTAAATAATTTTGTCAATATTTAACCTTAACAAATAAATATACCTATCTTTATTGCCCTTTTGAAATCCCGCCTTAGCTCAGTCTGGCTGGAGCGGCCGGCTGTAGACCCTATGGCCGTAACCGGCAGGTCCCCGGTTCAAATCCGGGAGGCGGGACTAAACCTTTTATTATAATCTGAGTCATTATAATAAAAATTAAGTGAGTTATAGTATATGAAAAAAATGAATAAATCTTATAAAGATTTAATACAAATCAACCCTGAACTGAAAAAAGATTTACCTACATCTTTTGATATTATTGGAGATATTGCACTTATAAAATTAAAAGAAAATTTATTAGATAAGAAAAAATATATTGCAGATGCTCTTATAAAATCCAATCATCATATTAAAACTATTTGTTTAGTTCATCCTGTATCTGGTGAATTTAGAACAAGAGATATTGAAGTTATCGGTGGAAATGATAACACAAAAACAATACATAAAGAGTTTGGTTTAAAATTATATCTTGACATTAAAAAAGTTTATTTTTCTCCAAGACTTTCAAACGAAAGAAAAAGAATTGCAGATGATGTAAAAGACAATGAAATTATTATTGATATGTTTGCAGGCGTATCTCCTTTTTCAATAATGATCGCGAAATATGCTAATCCAAAAATTATCTATTCTATTGATAAAAACAAATCAGCTTTTGAATATTCAGAGATCAATATCACAAAAAATAAAGTATTAGATAAAATTGAGTTAATAAATGGTGATGCCAAAATAATTATCAATAATCTATATATAAAAAAAATAAGAGCTGATCGAATTATCATGAATCTTCCATTTTCAGCTTTTAATTTTCTAACCGATGCTTTTTTGATTATGAAAAATAATTGTATAATACATTATTACGATATTTTAAAAATTGAAAAAATTGATAAAAGAATTCAGGATTTAAATGATAAAGCTAAAAAAATGGGAATATCTCTAAAAAATGTTAATTATCATAAAATCAAGTCATATTCACCAAGAGAGTTTTATATAGGTTTTGATATTACCGCTAAAAGAAATCATGCCGATGTAGCTTAGCCCGGTTGAGCGGCTGACTTGTAATCAGCAGGTCGGGGGTCCAAATCCCTCCATCGGCTTTCTTGACCTTTTTTCTCCCATTGAATAATACATTTGTTACAAAAAAACAAGTAGGGCTTTTGACCCCTTAAATGGCCCTTAGGACGAATCTTAAATTATTTTTTATTTTAAAGATTTTCAATTATTTTCAATTTCCCTTGCCAAAACTTCTGAATTAAATACCATGTTGATTGAAAATCATCATATGCTCTTTTAAGACGAAAAACCGGTTCTGTTGAATATTGGTGTGTTGATTTTGGTGTGTTAAAAATAGTGTGGTAATTTTTTCCGATCCAGAAATCATTTTAAGATTGAACAATAGATAGCTAATTTCTAAAAAGCCAATTCAATATTTTTTGCTACCATTTTCATTCTTTTAAAAATCGACAGGTTACCCTGTAT
>CAZVNH010000286.1:0-3802 GCA_964628575.1 uncultured Thermoplasmatales archaeon
TATCTCATCAATTACAACCCATTTAACAGTTTTTAAATGGTTTCTAAGCCTTTTTCCAATAAATAAAATCTGAAAAGTTTCAGGTGTTGTAATAAGCATATCAGGTGGACTTCTTGATTGTCTTGCTCTTTCACTCTGTGAGGTATCACCATGTCTTACAGATATATCTATACCAAGTTTTTTCCCCCATTCAATTGTTCTTCGAAGCATATCTCGATTTAGAGCTCTTAATGGTGTTATATATAAAACCGATATTCCACGATTTTCATTATTTTCTTTTAATTTTTTTTGTTTTAAAAGATTATTAAAAATCGGAAGTAACGCTGATTCTGTTTTTCCTAGCCCAGTTGGTGCGATTAACAAAACATTCTTTCCATTTAAAATAGATGGAATTGCTTTAATCTGAGGTTCTGTAGGTTTATCAATACTATACTCTCTAAGTAAATCCTGAATATTTGAGCTCAATAGCGTAAAAACTGTGGACATCTATAAATTGTGCAATAAAGTATAATATTTAGTTTTTTTCAATATAGAGCATTAAACAAAATTATTCCAATTCCAAACCATGTTATCGATAGAATAAAGTACCAGGCATTTAAAATATCAACAGCAGCACCTACCCCTATAAACAATAAAGGTAGTATTATTAGTAAGAATCCTGAAACCAACTGTTTCATTCTTTCAGTTAAATTTATCTCCATTTTCTATCACATTTTCATTAGGAATTTTATCAGGTTATTAAACATCACTTATTTAAGTTTAATTAATTCTTTATACACGACTTTATTTAGTTTTTTTTAATTTAATTATCAATCTGTTAACTTTGATTATAAACAACATCTTTTTAAATTTTACCACAAGATAATAAAAAAGACTTATTAACAGATGTTATCTAATAGTTTATATAGATAAAGATTATTTCGCATTTCAGATTAAGGGAGGTAAAATGATGAAAAAAATCATAATAGTTGGAGTGATAGTATTATTTTTAGCTGTTATTTTTACAGGATGTTTTGAAGATGATGACGATGATGGTGGTAGTATAGATAATAAGCTTGTAGGTGAATGGATAGAAGAGGAAAGTGGTTACTCACTTATTTTTAATTCAAATGGATCGTTGTATGCTGGTTATGAAGATATAAATGAATATGTGGGTAACTGGAATGTAAAAGGTAATGAAATATGTGTTTCTGCATCTGGAGAAAGTGCACAATGTGCACGATATGAATTTTCAAATAATGACAACACAGTTACAATATATTTTGATGAAGAAGGACAAGTATTTAATAAAAAATAGAATAAAAGTGAAAGTATTAATATACATTTAATTAAATAAATGGATTGTGATATGAAAAAAACCATAATAATTGTAATTGTAACGCTATTTTTAGTCATTATTGGTTTTATCGGTTGGTTTGAAAATAATAAAGATAACGATAACAAAAATAAATCAAACGATATTAACGATGGGAAAAATGTAACTTTTGATAGTAAATTTATTGGTGTATGGGAAGTAGAGGAAGGTAGTTTCTCATTTATTTTTAATTCAAATATGTCTGTTTATATTGAATATATAGGTATATCTGAATATTTAGGTAACTGGAATATAAAAGATAATGAAATATGTGTTTCTCCACCAGGAGAAGAATCTCAGTGTTCAAGATTTGAATTTTCAAATAATGACAACACAGTTAAAATATATTTTGATGAAGAAGGACAAGTATTTAATAAAAAATAAATTTAAGTTTATTTTATGTTTTAATTGTAAAACTGATAATAATCTTTAATAAAACTATATTTTTTTTATTTTATAATTGTTTTTTATATTCCTCTAATTTTACAAACATTCCAGATATATCCATTATATTTATCTCCATTTGAGGTAAAATACCTTCCTTGGTAATCCAATATTTTGTTGTAGAAATATTTTCTCCCTGAGTTTTAACTATTTCAAGTTGATAACAATTTTCATATTCATCATATGGAACTACAATATCTTCCTGGGAAACTATTGATAATTTAATATTACTTGTTAATTCTTCCTTAATTTGAAAACTTGTTGGATCAAGTATTTGTGTAATATAATTAATTGTTTCTGTAAATCCAACCTTGAAATTTTCTTCTTCTTCTGAAATATTCCAATAATCATCTGGAAGTATTGTAACTGTAACTTCTGCAATACCTGGTGTTACAAACGTTGAAGTAACAGTATTTTTTTCTTTATCGTATTCATCAACCATCACAATTATTAGATCATAGGGTTCTGTATAGGTAAATATTAACTCCGAGTATCTGGGCGTGTTATCCTCTTTATTGTTATATACCATAAAATTATATGTTACATTAAAGGTTTCCATAGAGCCCATTATTTCTTTTTGTATAATTAAACTACCTTCACCTGAGATGTTTATACATTCAGATCCCTTATAGGTATCATATCCAAGAGTAGTTACATTCATATATCCTACCCGTTTACCTTCGTAATAGTAACCATATAGGGCAGAATAACCAATATCAGGTATTGCAACCATTTGACCTGTTGCTAAGTTTCCATAATTTATTTTAGGTCCTATTCTTTTAACAGTTGCTCCTTCTTTTTCAACTACCATTATTGAAGATGCAAAAACAGCTATAATTACAATAGCTGTAATAGCAATACAGCTAAAAATAAGTAATATTTTTGTTGTTTCAGGATGTAGAAGACTATTACCTTTCCAAGAAAGAGAGTAGTATACCCATTTATGTCCCTCTCTTTCTTTTCTTTTAATAAAACCTGCTTCATTAAGTTTATTGAGATGTTCATGAAGAGTTGCCTCAGTTAGTTTTGTTTCTCTACTTATTTCACTTAAATTCATTTTTCTCTTATCAAGAGTTCTTAAGATATTTAACCGTGTTTCTGAACCAAGAACTTTAAATGCTTTACTATCCAATGGAAGCTCAGGCATGTTCTTCTAATGTTTGTTATATTTCATAAAGTTATTAAAAGTTTGTTTTTCTTAGGTGTTTACCTAAGATTTTTGGACCATATATAAACTTTCAAGAATATCACGGTTTTAAGGTGAAAAGAAAATGAGTAGAAAAATAATGGCAATAATTTGTTTGACGCTGGTGATTTCTGCAATTACTATAGTCGTTTCCTTAACTGATGATGTCACTCAAGATCCTGAAAATAATGAATATATAATTGGTAATATTTCTAATCTAAGTGAGGCTATAGGAGATAAAAGTGAAAATAGAGAATTAATAATTATTACTGATGAAGACTCAGATAATACAATAATATCAGAAAAAAGTACAACTCAGAATGTAGATTCAAATAAGAAAGTTATAGAAAAATCAGACGAGACTATCACAGATAGTGCTAATACTGAAAACGATGAAGAATTAAAATTAATTACATATTCAGCAGAATCAAAAGTTTCAAGTGAATCAAAGAAAAAACCTATTAGAATAACTATAGATGAAGCATTATTAGGAAAGGTCTGTCATACATTAGATCTAAAAGAAAGTAAAAAATCTTCTTTAAGAGTTTTATTTATCCAGTTTGTACTTAAAAATGGAGTAGGTATTGATAATATAACAGATGATATTAAAGATCTTTCACATCTTTTTATCGATGGGAAAATCTCATTTGATATTTTTGTTACAAGATGGGATCGGAATTGGGATTCATTATCAAATCTTTTTTCAGGAAACTCTATTGATCTATCAGGAAATGGATTTGGGAATCCATATAAGAACCCCTCTGATCTATCAAGTATAGGTTTAGCAGATTCTAGGTTAATGATGGGTAGTAGAGGAG
>CAZVNH010000287.1:0-2962 GCA_964628575.1 uncultured Thermoplasmatales archaeon
CTTTTTTTAAATTTTAGTTTTTTTCCTCTTCTTCATATGGTATTAATGTCCATATAGTAAAAGGTGCATAACCTATCATAAATAGATTTGAATATAATAAACCTGGAATAACCCCAAATATTATGATTCCTGTGTATCCAGAAGTATATCCTATTAATAAAGGTAACATTAAAGCAATAAGTGTATATTTTACACCTGCAAGAAAATCAACACATAGTACAAGCCCAGCACCTACAAGTAATTTAAAAAGATGAGAAAATGAATTAAACAATCTTTTTTTAAAACCAAGTCCTAATCCAAAACCACCACCAACAACTAATAAAGGAGCAAAATGAGCACTAAAAGGTTTATTTGTAATATTATCAAGTTCTAAATAATTATAATTTTCAAATAACTTTATATCAATTATATCTTCTAAATTAGTATTAATAGATACAAGATTATATTCTTTTAATTTTTCGAGTTCTTTTTCAAATATTTCTAAAATATCTAAATCAGACCTTGCAATCTCATTTAATTCTTTCATTAAATTATCTATTTCGGCTTTACTTAATTTTTGAACTGTTTTCTCAGCTTTTTTATCTTTTCCACATTTTATAACATTCAGATAACCATATCCAATATTTTCTGTCTCTGAGTTTGAAATATTTATAGTATTATCAGATTGAAACAAACCTTTTGCTAATGATTGGGATGAATAGTTTGGAAATATTGTTAATAACAGAATAAAAATTGTAAAAACACTAAAAAGATATATTTTTTTATTCATATTTTCTTCCCCCAATATTTAATTACAAATAATATTCTATTAATATTTATGTTCTTGAAAATTGCAATTTTAAAATGGAAACAATACTTAATAATATTTTTGTGAAAAATGCTTATTAATTAGCAAAATAAGGTTTAATAATATTCATATTCTCCTTTTTTATGTTTTTGTGAAAGTTTCTTATATGTTTCAGCATTTTTTAAACATCTCTCTTCAAATTTTTCATCCTGTTTAATAATTTTACCAGGAATTCCAATAACAAGACTATATGGAGGTATCTCTTTATTTTCTGTAACAAGGGAACATGCTCCAATAATCGATCCTTTACCAATTTTTGCACCATTAAGAATCGTAGAATGTATTCCAATTAGGCAGTTATCCTCAATAACTGCTCCATGAATCATAGCGCAATGACCAATTGATACATTTTTCCCAATCTTCACATTGTGAGATTTATCACAATGAATAACGCAACAATCTTGAATATTTGAGCCATCTTCTATCTCTATATTGTTTTGATCACCACGTATTACAGCATTTGGAAAAACTCCACAGTTTTTACCAATTTTAACATTTCCAATAATTGTTGCTGATTTATCGATAAAACTTGAGTTGTCGATATCTGGTTTCATATGTTATCAAGATTCCCGTTATTGGTAGACCTGTTTTATATTTTATGATTTCTAACTTTTCATCTTATTTTTATGGTTTTGACAATAAATTTAAAGATAGAAATACAATATTTCAATATAAATTTCAATTCAAGAATTAGGGATTTGATCTATGAGGATGTTAGTATGTTATTTATATATAGTATCATCTCAAGATTATGGATTGAATTCCCAATAGTATAAAAAAAAGTTAAGTTGATAAGTAGGTCTATTGGGTATAATAAGATGGTTAGAAAAAGAAGAATATTTTTACAGGACTTTATAATAGAAGCAATCCAGGAAATTAAACAATGGATCAAACAAGCAGAGGTCTTTCGGAAATATGATCTTCATCCAATATTGATAAATTAATGTAGAAGGTATATCTGTATAGGTTTAAGAAACATAGATTTATAAATGACTATACGGATACATATAGAGAAATAGATTTATAAAAATAAGATAGGAAATAGCTATCGTTTTTATGGAATTATTAAACTTTTTATAAATTTTTAAATAAGATGTCTTATTTTTACAGTTTCACCATAATCTAATTCTATCATTTCATCAGAATTCATCTGGGCTATACCTACTCCTTTTAATTTTTTATTACATAGAATTAATACTTCATCTCCTATACGAATTTGTTCAGTAGCATTTTTAATACCTGGTGCTAGAATTGAACCTTTGGGTTTGAAATCATCAAATATTTCAATATAAGAGCTATTTAAATCATAAATTTTTTTGGCCCCATATTTGGATAGTGAAATATATCCTCGGTTATCTGAAATCATTCCAATTTGTATATTGTTTTCTATTATTTTCAAATATGGATATTTTCCTTTAATAGTACAGTTCTCTAATAGTTTTTTTGCGATTTGTTCCCCAAATTGATAAAAAGCTAACGCTTCTATATCCTCTTTTTTTCTTGTTTGATGATTAACAAAAGAATATTTTTCTATAATTTTTTCTAATGTTTGAAGAAGTATTTCAAGTGAATTGTCTGAAGTTGGTTTGTCCTTACAGGTAATTACAGGTTTATCAAGAATGTCCTCTATAAATGTTGTTATCTCCTTTGGAAGATGAACAATTATTTTCTCATATTTGTTTTTTTCAAGGTATTTTTTTAGAATAGATCTAATCATTTTTTTTTCATCTTCATCCCAAACTCCAGTAACTGGTATATCATAATTTGCTGCAGGATATACAAGTTCGAGATCTCTTGGAACCAGTCCAATAGGTGAAGTAATTATTACTTCATGAATTATATTTGGATTTTTTAATGATGAAATAATTCTTTTAATATATTTATGTGTTTTTGATTGGGAATAGGGTTTCTTTGCAGAGCAGGGAAGCAAAAGAAGTATTTTTACTGAATCAGGTTTTTTATATCTGTTAATTATTCTTTGTTGAAATCTTTTAATTTCTGGTCTATTTAATGATTCTTTTGTTGTTGTATATATCTTTTTATTGCTTGCAACAGGTGTTCTTTTTTCTAAAAAACTATAATGGTTCATATCAAGGTATCTTAATATTGATGTTA
>CAZVNH010000287.1:2972-3785 GCA_964628575.1 uncultured Thermoplasmatales archaeon
ATGTGGATCTGTTTTTACTCTTTTTTCAACTAGGTCTCTAAGGTTACCGGTATATATTGAGTTTCTAATTAATTTTATTTCATTTAACATATTGATATAATTATGATTTAATATGTCTTGAAATTCTATATTTTCAGGATTATTATCTTTGTTTATACAGATTGGGCAACTGCAGGGAATTTCTCTAAGTTCGTTTAATCTATATTCTGCATTTGATAAAAACATTGTATTGTTTCTTGCAGTAGTAATCGCTGATGTTGAATCAAAAAGATCACATCCCATATATGTTAAAAGTGCAAGGTTACTAGGATTACCAATACTTGGTATAAAAAGTACTTTATTATATCCAATTTTCTCTCGAATATTTATTAAAAGATCTGTGAATTTTTTTGGTTGCTTGTAAACTTGTGATGAATATAAAAAAACGAAGATATCATTATTTATTTTTCTAAGGATGGTATTTTCATTTAAATCAAATATAGGATTATTTAAATAATTATTTTTTCTAAATTTTAATATAGGTTTATTAATTCTTAAATCAGTATTGGTAACTACTGCATTTGCAAAACTTGGTGCATGAAATCTTTTTGTATGTATAAATAAAAGATCTGGAGTAGTAATCTTTTTTTTATTAATTGTTAATACGCATAACCGGGCAGGGCCATCTCTATTTTTTATTTTCAGACTCATTATAACTCTATATATGATGATATTTAATGAATATTTAGGATGATCTTTTTTCTAATGTCTAAAATATCTTTGCCCTGAAAATACCATAGCTATATTATGTTCGTTTGCTGCCTGTATTACTTC
>CAZVNH010000288.1:0-3775 GCA_964628575.1 uncultured Thermoplasmatales archaeon
TCTGTGAACTGTGAGAATTGCAACAAAAATGTTGATTCATTATGGATGCATGGCGATGGCAAAGGATTATGTTGGAATTGCCAGGAAGAAGAATGGTATAAACAATCGCCATTAAAACCACTCACCGACTTAGAATGGAATACTGAAATAGATGGATTCAGAAGTTGGGATAAATCATTTATTCCATCGAAATGTCCATACTGTGAGGGTGATATTACAGGTAGTCCTATTGGTTCATATCAAGATCATTCTTATGCTCATCATTTTTGTGAGAATTGTGAGATTTATTTTGGATATACTGATTGAGGGTTGTTAATGAAAGAAGAAACATTCTTTAAGAAATTTAGAAGGCATCTTAAATCTATGAAACCAATATTTCATAAGAAGGATTTATTAAAAGAAATAAAAACATTTCACTGTCCATTTGGATGTTCCATTTGTAGAGTAGCTAAGAAATGTTCTTATGATGAGAATTGTCTTTGTAAATTTAAATTTAAAGAATATACAGCATATAGATATTCTTGGAAAGATTCTAGTTTCTATTATATAGAACATATTACTAATCCAAAACTCAGAAAGAAAATGATTGAAATGGTGAATAAGGTATACAAATGAAACTAGAAGTAATCGAAGAATGCAAAGGATTGCAAAAACTAATAGAATTAGGTATAGTAATTAAAAAGAGTGAAAATATAGACAATAAAGGATTCATTACTACTTATTCAATTAAAGATGTTCTTATCAAACACTGTCCTGTCTGTGGCAGAATGATATCTAATACAGTTGTACCAGATTCACAATGCCATAGAAGGCTTACTAATGAGAGTCCATATTATGTTGCCGAAGAGTATAGAATAGAATTGTGAGGGATACAATGACTGAATTACAATGTAAAATTAATAACAAGTTTGGATTTCCGAAACCAATAGTACATTGGTTGAAACAGACTGATTATGATCTTGAGAAAGAAGAGGGTATAATCAGTGCTACTGAATTGATGAAACCTGTGAGAATGTTTTGGCTGACCAGGATTCACCAGGATAATGTAGAGATTGATATATTAGATTTGATAGCATCCAGATATGGCGAAGCTATCCATAATTCATTTGCTAAAGCAGACTATCCAGATGCTATACAAGAACAGAGATTCACTAGACCATTGAATATAACTGGTGAGGATGTTCCTATTAGAATCACAGGCAAACCAGATATGCTTTTGACAGACGAACATCATCTGCCTGGTAAAGATACACTACATTTAGTTGATATCAAGAGTACATCTGTATGGACATATATATTCAGTAGCAAACTAGAGGATTATATTACTCAACTGTCTATATACCGATGGATATTGAATGTCAATCCAGAATTAAATATAGATGATGATGCAACAATCTATTATATATTTACAGATTGGAAACAATCTGATGCTAAAAGGAAAGATGATTATCCTAATTCAAGGATAGCGGTACAAAAGATAACACTAATGAGTTTACAAGAGACTGAGGAATACATTCGAGAGAGAGTGGATCAAATTATGGCATTCAGTGAACTAGGAGATAAAGGATTGCCGTATTGTACAACAGAGGAACTGTGGCAACAACCTGATAAATGGGCTGTGATGAAAGAAGGAAGGAAGAGTGCTGTGAGGGTATTTGGCTCAGAAGATGATGCTAAAGAATGGATTAAACCAAGTACTAGGGATTTATACATAGAACATCGACCAGGCAAAGTACATCGTTGTAACTACTGTTTAGTACGGTCAGTCTGTGACCAGTATAAGAAACTACAAGAGGAGGGTTTAATAGATGATTGATAACAAATACTATACATATTTAAGATGTTTTCGATGTAATACTATTATTAAGAAAAGAAGTAGTATCTTTGCAATTTTAGATGCTTATGACCATTCAAATACTCATAGAATAATTGTTAATGATAATACTTATATTCTTTGTAAGTCCTGTCATAAATCTAGTAGTAAAATGGTTAAAAAACACAATAAATACAAAAACAAGGAATTAAAGAATTGGTTATTTAATTGGATTGGTGGTAAATAATGTCCAAATTCAATATCAATGATTTCCGCACTAGATTCTATACTGCACTGGAAGAGAAGAGTAATTACGGTAAATTGGAAATCAAAAGAATATTCGATGATGTATTGATTGAATATGTATCAGAATCGGAGGGTTGATATGGATAAATCATCTGAATTTTCGTTTTGGGTAAATACTCTAATGTTATGTTGGTATATATTCTTAATGTTAATAACTCCTCTTGTGGATAATTATGTTTCTTGGGGAATAGTATGGACCACAATTTGTCTTTTATTGATTATATATTATACCGTAATGGTTACTCTAATAATAACAGAATGGAGGAAATAATTTGGGAACAGTCCAATTATCAAAGAAGGAAAAGAAGAGTGGCTATTTAAAAATGGTACTCGAAAAGACTTCTGGTGGATTAACCTTTGCTGTTAAAAGGAGATTGGCACTCAGAAATGGACATTTCCTTAGATGTTATAACTGTGGCTGTCCCAAGATGCAGAAACGGAAAAGGTATCCAAAAGAAGGCAAACGAGGGGGATTATTCTGTTTCAATTGTGGATGGCTTACTGATTATAGAGGTAGAAGTATCGTGAGGGAGCAAGATGCCTAGAAAAAGATCAAATAAAAAGAAGGAAGAGAAAGTTAACAAATCTGATAACAAACCGAAGCAAAAGAAGGATTCCAAACCCGTATCTCACTGTGCAGCAGTGAATGATTTGCGAGGTAAGGATATACTTAATATGGACGATGAAGATTTCGGAACTATCATTACACCTACAGCACTGAGAAAGTTCTCGTATTGTGGTGTAAGAAATGCTTATCAATGTACATATACAGATTGTATAAATCATGTGGAGTGAATATAATGAAAGAATTAACCCTAAAGGAAGCAAAGAGATTGAGCCTATTAAAATGGAAATGGTATATTAAACATTATAGATATAATATTGACCATCATCATAACTTTGGTAAAAGAATCTTACCACATTTATTAAAAGATTTACCAGAACTAAGGAAATTAGAATCTGAATGCGGATTATGTGAATATTATCATATAACCCTTGATGAAGATGGTACTTGTCCAAGTTGTCCACTGAAAGACAAGGGTTGTATATGTGCTAAAGAATGGGATAAATGGACAAGAGTAACCGATATGGAAGAAAGAAGGAAATTAGCACAGGCCATTTATGATAGAATTAAAAAAATAAAAGTGGAGTAGATTCAATGTCAGGTTACGAAGTGGGATTAAATAGGATTGCTACAGCCTTAGAGAAAATAGCAAAGGAATTCAAACGATATAATGATTATTTAGTTAGAAATGAACATAGGATTAATATCAAACCGTGTAATAGTAATTTATAAGAGTTGATAAACATGGAAGAAAAAGTATTAAAAGCAATAGAAAAATTAGCTGAAACTAGCGGTATGGATAAGAAGGAAATAGAGAAAGCCGTGAATAAACTGGTAGCCAATGGCATGTCTGAATATGGTGCACTGGCTAAATTCAAGAGCGACAACAAAATGAAGTTGAGAAGAAAGAAGGGTGAATACAATATCTATCCATTTCATTTTGGTGAGGTTCTAACTGGCAAAAAGAATGCTGATACCACATTCCAACACATCCAAGTATTAGCGAATGTTAACAACGATATCTGGGAAGCAAATGATCTTGTACTCTGGAATGAACAGACAGAAAAAGCCACACTCTTAGATATAGATGC
>CAZVNH010000289.1:0-3759 GCA_964628575.1 uncultured Thermoplasmatales archaeon
TCCCAGCATTGCAATACTACCTAACTGAAAAATATTTACAAATAATAACACTATTGCAACTGTTATTAATAATCCCTCTGTACTGTTTTTCCATATTTTTCTTTCGAAGATTTTTGGTAGTTCACCATCTTTTGCTATCATATAACTAACATTTGCTCCACCATAAAGTGTTGCATTTATTCCTGACGCTGTTGAAAATAATGCTGCGATTGCAATAAGACTAAATCCTATTGTTCCTAAAAATGGTTTAGCCGCTGCTGCAAGAGCATAATCTTTAGCACCAATAATTTGTTGAGAAGGTAAATTACCAAGAACTGTAATTGCTACTAAAACATATATTACCATTACGATTACTACACTAATATAAAGAGCTTTTGGTAGTGTCTTTTTTGGATTTTCCATATCCTCTGCTGTGTTAGTGATCAAACTAAATCCTTGATATGCAAGAAATACTATTCCTGCACCAAATAAAATATTAGACATATGTGGTAATTCCCCTAGAGAAAGGTTTTCAGGATTTATAAACAAAAATCCTACCATAACAAACAATAGAAGTATTGCTATTTTTATCGAAACGATAATTAATTCTGATTTTCCAACAGCTTTTGCTCCTATAAAATTGATACCAGTAAATATTAGAATTATTACAGACGCTATTACATTTAGATAAATTTCTGGTGAATTTACCGGTAGAAAAGTCATGGCATATCCAGCAAATGCTCGTGCATATAAAGCTAAAGCAAAAATATAACCAAACCATAAAAGAATGTTAAATCCACCACTGATAATATTATCTCCAAATCCCTTAATTAGAAATTCTACTGGTCCACCAGCCGATGGATATCTAATTCCAAGTTTTGCAAATGAATATGTGCTCAGTGGTGCTATTAATCCTGCAATTATAAATGATATATACATTGCATGTCCAGCAATACCAGTAGCAACTCCAAGGATTGAAAAAATACCTGCTCCTATCATTGCACCTATTCCAATTGATATTGCTGACCATAAACCAATTGCTTTTTTTTCTCCCATATTTTTCATCCTGAAATTTATAAGATAATAAAGCAAAATATTATTTTAAAATCTTTTATCCTTTTATTTTATCAACATTTTTATTCATAAAGATATTTGATATCATAGAGGTATTAAATATAACATTTAAACAATTATCTAATAATATTTGGATAGATGCAAAAGATTTTGATATTGCTGTTGAAAATTAATGATTACGAAGTTGAGTTTCTTAGTATTATATCAAGAGGGAAAAATAATTTGAAAAGTAAAAAATTGGTTATATAACATAATTGAAGAAATTAAATTTGAATTGATTATAATATAATTGATAATGATATATTTGAAGAATTTATTTTAAAATGATATAAACATGATAAAAATTTTGAAATTTAAGCAGCAGAGGTTTTAATTTATATAGATTATAAAGGAAAGACTCCTAGATTATATCTTGATAGGTATAAGATTTTTGGTTCTAAATTAAAAGGATTTATTGAAAAAATTATTATCAATATTATTGATAGTAAAAAATCTCTTAAAGATTTGATATATTTTATTGATGATAAAAATTGATTCATCATTTTAATCGTTTTCAAATTATTTTTGAATTGTTTTTAAGTCATTGTTAAAACTATTTGGATATTTTTTATGCGAGGTATATAAATTATGAAAAACAAAATATTGATTAGCCTTAGGATAGCAATAAATATCATAATTGTTGCTTCGATTGGATTAACAAAGGTTTTAAATAAAAAAACTAAACTTATTGGTATATGGAGATATTCTGTAAGAGAAACTATTACTTTTAATGATAATAATACTATAAATATTGATAATATCGGTCCTCTTGTAGATTTGGAGTTATTAGGAGTTCTTAATTATAAAATATCAAATAATCAAATTACATTTAATTCTAATTCTGTTAGTGAAACGTTGAATTATAGTTTTCCTGATTCAGATAAATTGGTTCTAATAAATGATGCTGATTCATCAATTACTCTAACTAAGTTATAATAAGATGGGGCAAATAATTATGATAACTATTAAATCTAAATTAATTATCTTTATTATAATAATTATTCTTATTTTATCGTCTATTTTTTTGATTTCAACTATTTTTAAAAATAAATCTTCAAATCTAAGTTCTCATGAAAAGCCATATGTTAAAATTTTGTATCCTGAAGATAATATGTATATTTTTGATTTAGTTATGATTAGCGGTATTGCATCCGATTCTATGAATAATCTTGTTGATGTTGAAGTAAAAATTAATGATAATCCTTGGAAAAATGCTACAGGAACTTATAATTGGAGTTTTAATTGGGATACATATAAGCTTCCTGATGGTTTTTATGAAATACAGGTCCGGGCTTGGAATGGAAAAATTTATTCTGATATTGATAGAGTAACATTGTATATTAACAATCCTGATGAAATTTTATCTAATGAACATAAATGGGCTTTGTTTATTGCTACTGATAATTTTCCAAAGGATAATGAAAGTAAACTAGGAAATGGTGGTTTATATCTATCTGAAAATATTTCTTCTTATCTTGTTGAAAATTGTGGTTATCCTACTTCAAATATAATTATTCTTTTTGATGATGGTTGGATACGTAGTAATAATGGTTATGGAAATCCTATTCAGACTTTACAACAGAGACCTCATAAATACCAAATAAATTATGGTGGAGCAATAAAAGAAAATGTTATTGCAGCTATTAATTATATTATTAATGAGTCAAATAAATATGAGGATAGTGAGGTTTTTATTTGGTTGTTTGGTCATGGATATGGTACAGAAAATTATTTTGCTGGTGGGAAAATTCTTGAGAGAAGCGCTGTGTTTCTCTGGGATGATATTCTTACAGATAAAGATCTAGGAGGGCTTTTATCAGATCTTAAGTCTAAAAAAACAAGTATAATTATTGATGCTTGCTATAGTGGTGGTTTTGCTGATAAAACTATTTTTAATCTTCCTGAGATCTCTCTATTAAGTTCAGGTCTTGTTAAACCAGGTAGAGTAATAATTACAGGAGAAAGTAAATTTAGACCAGGATATGCAATAACTACAAGCGGTCCTGTTTTCTCTCAAATATGGTTTTACGGGTTAAAAACAGGATATGCTGATGGCTTTAAACCAGGAATATTACATATAGGTAAACCTACAAGACTAAATATTTTTAAGGACGGAAAAGTAAGTGTAGAAGAAGCTTATTATTATACGCGTTTTATGTTAAAATCTCAGATGAGTCTTAAAGATTTTAGTCGAATGGAACCTGAAATTAACGATCAATACCCAAATAGAGGATTCTTAAGAAGTATGAATGGTTTGATTCTTTGTAATAACAAATAGGATTTAGATAAAAAATGAAGAAAATCATATTTACAGATTTAGATGGAACATTGCTTGATTCCGATACATATTCATATGAAAAAGCAAAAGATTCTTTACAATTATTAAAGAAGAAAGGAATCCCATTGATTTTTTGTACCAGTAAAACTCGTGCTGAAATTGAGTTCTGGCGAAAAAAAATTGGAAACTATGATCCATATATTTCTGAAAATGGTGGAGGTATTTTTATCCCTAAAGATTATTTTTCTTTTAAATTTCTATCTGATAGAGAATATAAGAACTATTTTCTAATCAAATTAGGGACAGATTATAATCGATTAATAGATGTTATTAATTTACTAAAAGAAAAATATAAGATATTAAGTTTTTCTGATATGTCTGCTGAAGAT
>CAZVNH010000290.1:0-3745 GCA_964628575.1 uncultured Thermoplasmatales archaeon
ATTGAAGGCGTATGAAACATATAACTTTCTTTATTTTCAGATATAATTGAAATTAAACAAGAAATTGTATGACCATATTTCTTAGTTAAATAAGCTGCATAGGTTGAATCTTTTCCTCCGGAAAATAATATACCACATTTCATAAAATAAATGTAGAAAAGAAAAAAGAGTTTATAAATCTATTAGGAAATTAATTTATCCAAATAATCTCTGTAGAATAATGAAAATTATTGAATAATAATTTTGAATCTGATATGCTCTAATTCTAGGCATGCTGATTTCAAAAATTGTCCAGTCACTTTCAAGATCATATATATCTTTTGCTTTTACTCTTAATGTATATTCTCCTTTATTTTCCCATGTATGTGCAGCAATAACTTCTTCACCAGATGAATAAGGCCCAATACAGGTTTCTTCAGTTCCATCACCCCAGTCAATACAATAATAAACATCGTCATCCTCTGGATCAATAGCCGATATTATATATCTCTGTTCAACACCTGCCTTACCATTTAGTGGTCCATTTATAATAGGATCCTCCGGTGGGCCATTTGGCATTTCTTCATTATTTGTAATTTCGACATTTATATCCAATATACCAGATCCATTCCATTCTACTGAAATACTAAGATCTAGTTCATGTACATCCCTTTTACCACATGATTCAATTCGATTTCTAAATGTACTTTCAGATTGAGCACCAACTACTACTTTATATCCTCCATCAATGTAACATGTAGGATAACCATAAATATTATAATCTTGGAAAAGTCTATCTTCAGCAATATCGTTTTTATTAGATATCAACGCAACAAAATAAAATGGGTAGTCATTTGAGTTATAAATACTTTCTAAGGCTTCTGCTGCTTCAGGACAATAACCACACCAAGTTGCTGTTCCCTCCTCACAAAATACAGTATGTGTAAAATCTTCGTTTACTATATTTTCACCTGTTTCTCCTGGTTCTGCTCCTGCAGTTGCATCAACATAATAAGCATCAAAAGGATTTTTATTAGGAGAGTATGAATATTTTTTATGTTTTATTGGATTAAAAACAGTAGCAATTGCCATGATATTTTTTTCTGATACTTGTGAATATCCAGCCTCAGAAGCATCCCAGGTTACCTGTTTTGTATAGGTATTTTGAAGCTCAATAGATAACTCCTCATTGATAGCAAAATCTAAAAATCCAAAATGATATGGATCACTATCAGCATTATACCATCTTGAAATAGGTTCTACGATATATACTCTGAGTTGACCATTGTATGGTCTATTATTGTTTTTGTTAGTAGAACTATTTACACTCTTTTGCTTTTCAATATTTAAACCTATAACATTTATTGATGAAAACAAGAGAATAGTAGATATTAATAGCATTATGATTATTTTTCTATTCCTAAACAACTTTTTTACCCCCATAATTACTTATTGTTAATTAACAATTGTTAACGCATTTTTAATATTTATAATTTACCTTATTTTCCGTATTTTCAAAGGTGGTCTAAAACAGGAGTAAAAACTCAAATATTTTATATGATAATATGAAATTATAACGAGAAAATCGTAATTTTCTATCTATTGGAAGAAGAATTTTTAAAATTATAACCAAAAATAAGAAAATGGATCTTTCATAAACTAAATAAAAAGATTTTAATAAAACAGATTTGAAAAGCATGTTATCCAGCTATAGGATCTATCGTATAAAGTATAGTTATAAAATATTTTTATGTAAAATTTTTTGGTGTAATAAGACGATCTTTTTTTCCTCTAAAAAGATAGTGAGCCAGATTAAAATATCTGTTGGTAACCAAAGGTTAAACAATATAATTAGATTTTGAAAATTCTAATTAAGAAGTAAAAAAGGAAAAAATTGGAATATACATAGAATATTTTTAAAAATCAAATAAAATTATCTTAATAGTAACACTTTTTATAGATAAAGGTAGCACGATTTTTATTTTTTTGCTACCAAAATTGTTAAATAATAGCCACCTATTTCGGTGTTACGAAATTAAAAAAAGTATTACGGAGGTGAAATATATTATGTGGCTTGTAACAACATTAATTGCAGCAATAACTGTAACTGCAATATGGTATATTAAACCAAAAATCTATAGGCTGGATATTCTAAGTTTAATGCTGTGGGGAACATCTATTATGATTCTTGTAGACCATATTATTGGCTATGAGGGTGGAGAGTTTATTGAACTTGAAACAGAAGGGATGATAACAAATGGAACATTACTTGGGATTGTTATGATGATTCCAATATTTGTTTTCTGGGAAATTCTTTTAATTACATCTAAACCAAAAGAAAAAATTATAGGAGGAAATTAAAAATGGCATGTTTTATAGCGCCAATGAGTCTTGCAATTGTAACAACAATTTTTAGAAAAAAGATACCTGAAAATTTAAAAATAAACTGGTTAAATGTGATGATCTGGGGTGGTGTAATAATGCTTGCGGTAGAACATATTGCACATGGTGAAGTTGTACTATATCCACCATTTTTAACCGCTATGCAGACACCTTCAGAAATACCAGTAATGTTACAAGAAATGGCAACAATTGGTGGAACAATGACAATTGCTATTGTCTGTATATGGTTAGTAATGATTTTTATTTCACAAAGAATAAATGAAAAAGAAATAATTACTACAAAATCCTAAAAATTTAATCTTAATTTTTTTTTATTTTTTATATAAAGAATATCGAAAATCTTTTATTAAAATCGTTATTCTCAGACAAGAATATCGGTGAATAAAAATGAATAAAAAATACAATTTATATATTAACGGGAAATGGAGGAAATCTACAAGTAAAAAAACAATTAAAACAAGAAATCCAGCAACTGGTGAAGTTCTTGCAATTTTTCCAGCAGGAACAAAAGAAGATACAATAAAAGCAATTGATGCAGCAGAAAAAGCATTTACAAAATGGAAAAAAACTCCTGCACCAAAACGTGGAGACATTATTCTAAAAGCCGCAGAAATCATGAAAAAAAGAAAGAATGAACTTGGTGAAACAGTAAGTAAAGAAATGGGAAAAATTATTGCAGAAGGAAAAGGAGATGTTCAGGAATCTATTGATTTTCTTGAATATATCGCTGGTGAAGGAAGAAGGCTTCTAGGTGAGACAACAACTTCTGAACTTCAGAATAAATTTTGTATGACTGTGCGTCAACCTATTGGTGTTGTTGGATGTATTACTCCTTGGAATTTTCCTACAGCTATCCCTTGTTGGAAAATAGGTGCAGCTCTTGTGAGTGGTAATACTATCGTTTTTAAACCTGCAAGTCTAACTCCTCTTTGTGCTGCAAGACTTATTGAAATTTTTGAGGAAGCAGGTCTTCCAACTGGTGTTTTAAATTTTATTACAGGATCTGGTAATGTTGTTGGAAACGAAATTGTGGAAAATCCTCACGTTAAATCGATTTCTTTTACTGGAGGAGTGGAAGCTGGAATTGATGTTTATAGCAAAGCAGCTAAGATTTTAAAACCTGTAGAGTTAGAGCTTGGTGGTAAAAATCCCCAGATAATTATGGATGATGCAAACATTGATCTTGCAATAGAAGGAGTTCTTTTTGGTGCTTTTGGTAGTCAAGGACAAAGATGTACTGCTACAAGTAGATTGCTTGTTCATGAGAGAGTCTATGATGAGGTTATGAAAAAACTTGTTGATCGAACTAAATCTTTGAAAATTGGGGATCCTGTTGATCCTGATAATAATATGGGTCCTGTTT
>CAZVNH010000291.1:0-3741 GCA_964628575.1 uncultured Thermoplasmatales archaeon
TTGATTTTATGATTGATGATGGTTGTGGTTATTTTATAGAAATGAACCAGCCAGATACCTTGTTAATATTTGGGCAATCTATTGATATTGTAAATATACAATTAAAAATAGGTTGGAATCTAATAGGTTGGTATCATAGTAATGATACAACAGCTATTAGTCTATCTGAAAACATCACAGGATGCGTGAGTGTTAGCTCTTGGAATGCAAGTATGCAGACTTATGATACTTATATTGTTGGTGGTCCGTCAACATTTGATTTCATAATTAATCGTAATATAGGTCTATTTGTGGAAGTTACAGCAGAATCAACCTGGTGTGGAGATGGATAATACCAAGCTTATTCATTTTTATTGTTTTTTATAAAATGAATTATAAAATTTATCTTATGCAACTTAAAGTTAATATAATGAAAAAAAACTTTATTATATCTCATTAAATATTATTAAAGCAAAAATTTAAGTATAAATAAAAGATGTATTTTAAAATGGTGGAGGTAAAGATATGTTTAAGAAGAATTTTTGGAATAATATTGGCTTTTGTAAAATATTATCAATTATAGTAGTATTTTTATTTTTTGGAACAAATATCTTAAATTGTATAGCAGATGATAAACCTGAAGAATCGGAATTTAAATTAAAAACGATTGATGAAAATCAAGAAGAAGAATTTATAAATATTGTTTTAAAGCCATCACCTTATAAATTAATAAATAGTGAAAGTGGGACAAATATCGAAATGGATGATTTTGGTTCTATTCTATTACCTGGAGCTCCAAAACTTCCAACAAAAACTTATAACATAGGTCTTCCTCCAGGTTGTGAAGTTATTTCAATAAAATTAATTGATAAAAAAATTGAGCAAATCGATGGAATATATTATGTAAAACCTGCTCCTCCTATATCTAATAACGATGAATCATATGAATATCAAATTTCATCTGGAACAATGACTTCAATTGAAACAGAAAATAATTACGATTATAAAAAAAATAAAGAAATATATTATTCGTCTGATCAGTATCCCTTAGAAATATATGAA
Organism: uncultured Thermoplasmatales archaeon; assembly: GCA_964628575.1. Classification (GTDB taxonomy): domain Archaea; phylum Thermoplasmatota; class E2; order DHVEG-1; family DHVEG-1; genus CAZVNH01. Next base: position 1,042 of record CAZVNH010000291.1, read on the forward strand.
TATTTAGGCATGGGCCAAATGAGAAAATATAATTTTGCTAGAATAAGATTTTGCCCTATCATCTATTATCCATCTACTAAGGAGCTTAATATATGTAAAGAAATCTCATTAGAAATAAAATATAGAATTGTAACGTCACTTAATGATGACTTATTATCTGATACAGTAATGGATGAATTTGCATGTGAACTTATCGATAATTATCCCTCAATAGCTGATCTTTATATACCAAGAGAAGAATTTGGTAATACTCGAAGTTCCACCTATAATTATGTTATTATAACTACTACATCTTTGCAAAATGCTGTTACATCTTTAAAGAATTGGAAAGAATCGATAGGACACTCAGTAAAAATAGTAACAACTAATATGATATTTAATCAGTATCAAGGAAGTGATTTATCTGCAAAAATTAGAAATTTCCTCATTGATAAATATATATCATGGGGAATAAACTATGTTCTATTAGTCGGTAGTCATTCTAGTATACCAATGAGATACTGTTATCCTGATAAAAATGATCATACCTATAGAGTTCCAACTGATTATTATTACGCAGATCTTACAGGTAATTGGGATAGTGATAATGATGGATATTATGGTGAAAGATACGATGATAATGTTGACTTTTATCCAGAGGTTATTGTTGGACGTATCCCCAATGATAATTTCAATAAAGTAGAGAGTATTTGCAGTAAAACAGTTAGTTTTGAGCAGGATAATAGTGCATGGAAAAAAAAGGCATTGATGTTAGGAGCAATATCAAATTATGAAAATGAGGATGGTAGTGGTTATGATAAAACAGATAATGCTGAATTAATGGAGGAATGTTGGAATGATATCTTTTCAACCTCAGGTTATACTCGAACTAAAATGTATGAAACTCAAGGGCTTGATCCCTCTGATTATCCATGTGATTATTCTTTGACTAAAAGTAATTTATTAAATTATTGGTCTAATGGATATGGGATAGTAAATTTCAAAGGACACGGATATAAAAAAAATTGGTTTAATAAAATATGGTCCTCAGATGATGGTGATGTAATACCCGAAGAAGATGAAATGACCTGGCCTGTGCTTTTAGGCTCTAGTGATTGCACTTCCTTAAATAATAATAAACCTTCAATTGTATTTAGCTGCAGTTGTGATAATGGATATGCAGAAACATCCGATTCCCTTGCTAAATCATTATTAGATAATGGAGCAGTGGAATGCATTGCAACAACAAGAAATGGTTGGTACTCTGTTGGTTGGATGGATGAAGGAGACGGAGGAATTGCATCTATTGATTACTATTTCTTTAAAAATCTGATTAACTCAAAACAGAACTGTGGTAATGCTCTCTATAATTCTAAGATTTATTATATCAACAATTTTGACTGGTGGGGAACACACATCTATGAAAATATGTATGGTTTTTGTTTGTTTGGCGATCCTGAAACTGGCATTGAAAAACAACCTCCAACTATTACATTTTCAGATATTAACGGCTTTTCAGATTTAGACCGAACAATCTACGCAAGTGACACCTTGACAATATATGGAACGGCAACAAATCCAGATGGAACAATTGAAGAAGTAAAAGTGATTATCCCTGAAATTGGTTTGGAGGATTCTGCCATTATTGATTCCACATCTGGAGGAGATCAAAGACCCTATTTTTCAATAGGAGACGGAGATGATGATGGACCTATACCCGGACCAGATGGAGCACTGGCACAAAGTTTTATTCCAAGAGGAGATAAACTAATAAAAGTGAGTCTCAAATTAAAAAGACAAAACTCCTATGTTACTCAAGGAAACATTAAGGTTAGTATAAGACACAATCTTTACGACTCAGAGTTAGCCTCTGATGAGATACCAGTCACGGATATATCTTATACTGACTATTCTTGGCATAGTTTTACTTTCTCAGATCTAATTTTGCAACCAGGTACCACTTATTATATAGTTGTTAAAAAAACAGTGGATCAAGGTATGTATCGGGAAATATATTGGTGCTGTGAGATTGGAGATGGACCTGGTCCCCCTTTTGGTCGAGATGATGATCCTTATCCACGTGGCTGTGGTTGGTATTATTGGCATCTTCCGGGAGATCCCTATGAATGGAGTCAGGATTTAGATACCGATTATGATTTCCGCACGTGGGGTGATTTTGATGTTGGATGGCATTATAATTGGATTACATCAAGTGCCTCAACAAAGCAATATCGAGTAGTGTTGGCTTGTTTTGATAACCAAGGAGCTATGGATGAAAAAGAAATTTATGTGGATTTTAAAAAGAAGGATTTTGATACTCATGATTTTATTGTCGACAAAACAGTAATTAAAAATAAGAAAACTGGAGGAGCTGGTTGGGGTGAAGAATTAACAACAGAAACGCATCAATCATGGTACAATTATGGCTATTTTTACAATTATGCAAGAGCCTTAGTGAAAAAATTATCAGGTGATGCATCAGCAGAGGTTGAAGAATGCAGTCAAGCCTATGTTTTACCTGAAAACCATGTAGGTTCTGAAGTAGGTGTTGGTGATGGTTTTTCTGTTGATAAAACAGGTTGGTATAAAGTGACTTTTCCTAATACATACTCTACTATTGATTATGATGGCTTTACGTCAGGTGGACTAGGATTTGGAACTGCAGATGTTAAGTTTGGTTTTGTAACTGCAGGTTGGTTACTGAATACTGTGGATTTAAAC
>CAZVNH010000292.1:0-3727 GCA_964628575.1 uncultured Thermoplasmatales archaeon
GGGTGAACATAACCCATGGCAATACCAGTATTTAGGCATGGTGACATTGTTCCACTGGTGACATTTCCTACTTTTTTTCCATCTTTTTTAATTATCATACCATGACGAGGTATACCTTTTTCAGTACAGATCATATTTGTTAATCTTTGATAATCGCCTTTTTCTTTCTGTTTTAAAAGTGCATCTTTTCCTATGAAATCATGTTCCCAATTAATTGTCCAACTCATTGTTGCCTCAAGTGGAGTTCTACCTCCTTCAAACTCGTTTCCAGCAAGAATAAAACTCTTTTCAAGTCTCAGTGTATCACGAGCTCCAAGCCCTATAGGTTTAATATTAAATTCTTTTCCTGCTTCAAGGATTTTTTTAAAAACATCTTCTGCTAAGTTTGTAGGTGAAATATTTAATTCAAAACCAAGTTCACCAGTATATCCAGTGTGAGAGATAATACAATTAATACCTGCGATATCGATATATTGACATCCAAAAAAACCTACGGTTTTAAGATCGCTATCAGTAAGTTTCTGCAATGTATCACGTGATTTTGGACCTTGTATGGCAAGTATCACATAATCTTTTGATACATCTTCTGCTTTTGCACATATATTATGTTTTTCAGCTTGCTTGTTAAGCCAGTTTGTTACTGTTTCGTTCATACCAGCATTTGGAATCATCATGTATCTATCACCCAGATGCATGAATATTGTATCATCAATTACTGTTCCATCCTCCCTTAAAATAGCTGTATATTGGCTTTTCTTATCAACAATTTTTGATGCCTCTTCAACAGTTGTTAAGCTTACTAGTTTTTCTGCTTCGCCACCAGTTATCCAAACATTGCTCATATGTGATACATCAAATAGACCAACAGATTTTCTAACAGTTAAATGTTCATCTTTTATTGAACTATATTGAATTGGCATTTCATAACCTGCAAATTCTGTAAATTTTGCATTAAGTTTTTCTTGTAATTTAAAAAGTGGTGATCTTAAAACCATAATAATCGCCTCGGGGGAGTATATTATCATCCTAATTTAAGATTTCGACAAATTATTTAATAAATTGATTCTATAACACAGATGTTATGAAACAAACAAATATCAAAGGAGTTTTCAGAGATAAAAAACAGATATTTACAGAGAATCTACCTTCAGCTAAAGGTATAAAAGTCTATAATGAACGAATCGTAAAAAATAAAGATAAAGAATTTCGTGCTTGGAATCCATATAGAAGTAAATTTGCTGCAGCAATTCTAAATAAATTAGATATTAAAATCAATCCAGATTTCAATGTTTTATACTTAGGATCTGCAACTGGTACAACAGTTAGCCATGTTTCAGATATTGTTAAGACTGGAAATGTTTATGCAGTTGAGAACTCACCTATTGCTATGAAAAAATTTTTAAAAGTTTGTGAAACAAGAAAAAATATTTTCCCAATTTTTCAAGATGCAAATCATCCTGAAAAATATTATTCTGTAGTTCCTAATGTTGATTTTATCTATCAAGATATTTCTCAACGGAATCAAGCAGATATATTTATTAGAAATTCAAACAAATTTTTAAAAGAAAAAAGTAAAGGAATTATTATGGTAAAGGCTAGAAGTATTGATGTTTCTTTAAAACCAAAAAAAGCTTATGATCTGGTTTGTAACACTTTAAAACAATCAGATTTTATTATCGATAACATTATTGATTTATATCCATTTGAAAAAGATCATGCAGCAATTGTTGTTACAAGATAAAATTTAATTAAAATAATCTTTTAAGGTCATATATATTTAGGTAAAGTAAGCTATGAAGGTGGATTTAAAATCTGATTTATCAATTCGACTGATAAAATTCTTTTTACCATTCGTAATTGCTGGAATAGTAATTTTTATACTTTATTTAATCGTTGAAAAAGAAGCTACTGGTAAACTTTTTTTTCTAATGTTTGCATATTTCTTTCCTCCACTGGGAAAAGAAACGCTTATACCGATTGGTGTAACAGGTGGAGAATTAACCATTCCAATCATAAATAAATATATTGTAGTACCTGCAATAAACCCATTATTAATGGCTATGACTATTGCCTTTGTTGATATTATAGTCGCTCTTTTTCTAATGTGGAATTATGATCTTGCAAAAAAAATTCCATTAATTGGTAAATTTATAATAAAAATTGAAAATATCGGTCGTAGTTCTTCAGATAAATACAACTGGATTAAACCTCTTCGTTTTGTTGGAATTGTGCTTTTTGTAATGGTTCCTTTTCAAGGCTCTGGAGGTGTTGTCGCATCAATTCTTGGACGACTTTTTGGAATGAAACCTTTGAATACCTTTTTTGCAATCACAATTGGTGCTATAACAGGTTGTCTTTTAATTGCTTATTCTGCTGAAACAATTAAATCTGTTTTTGTAACAAATTTTTTAATGGGTCTTTTAATCATAATAATTCTTATAATTATTGGGCTTATGTTTTTTATTTATTTGAGAAATAAGAAAAACAATAAAATGAAAAAATAAGGAAAAAATCTGTTTTTTGATAAGAATTGTATAATAAATATTATAAAATATTAAATATAAGTATATATTAGAGCTGAAATAAAAATCAGGGAGGCAATAGTTCTTAATGCAATATAGGCCAATAATATTAATCACATTTGTGATTATTCTTTTTTCTGTTTTAGTGCCAACTAATGTTTCCTCTGATGAAAATCCGATTGGATTTAATGATTGGTCTTACTCATTGAGAATAAATATAACTATTGATACAAGTCTTCCTGAGGCAAAATATCAACCCATTGACATACCTATAGAATTTGAAAATCCATGTTGGGCACTTGATGAAATAAATCATTCTATTAGAGTATGTTTTGAATATAAAGGTGAACAAACTGAGCTCGAAAGCCAGATTTATGATTTAAATTTCTCTGATACAACACATATTAATAGTTGCAATCTTGTTTTTTTGATACCTGAAAATGCCAATGGTGAAGAGGAATATTATGTATATTACGATGATGAAGAAAAATCAACGAAAATTTATGAGGATCGTGTTAGTATTAAAGACTCATATTATAGTTATCAACCCTATCAGGGTTTATCTTTTGAATCTTGGTATTATGATATAAATCAGGGAGGAAATATTGTTTATGGATTGGTTCAAGAAGGTCATGCTTTAGGTGATCCTATTTCCCAGAAGGTAATAAAAGCTAAAGAAGATTCAATTGATATAAGGCCACAAAATGGAGATCATGCCGCCTCTATTAATTTTCATTATTGGGATCGTAAAGACGGCAAATGGTCCTATTTTTCAACATCTGAAAAATTATTACATAAAGAAATTATCATAGATGGAAACCTAATGACCAAATGTGTTATAATTAGTGGGTCTAATAATGGTCTTTTAAAATCAACTGTATACTACAAATATTATTACAATCCAACTAATGATAAAAGAATATATGCTCATGTAAAACATGAGCTTACAGGTTATCCTCTTCCCGCAAATGAAGAAATCGATGTTAGTTTTGCTATGATGAATTGTGGTGTTATAACAAGTAGTTTATTACCTGAATTAAATTCTGGAGCTATCCCTCCGAACCTTCATATATATAGTACTGAAGATCGTATAAAAACCTATGATATCGATACCACTCCAGAAGGATCTGGATGGCAAAAAATAATCGGAAAGAAAGATGATTGTGATCTTGGAGATCCTGCATGGGCCTCTGCTGATTATGGCG
>CAZVNH010000293.1:0-1226 GCA_964628575.1 uncultured Thermoplasmatales archaeon
GCAATAGGTAGACATGGAGTAAGTAAAGAAAAAGAGTCAGTTCTATCACGTGCAGCATTTGAAATTACAGTAAGCCACTTGTTACAAGCAGCGAGAAGAGGAGAAACAGATAAACTTGGTGGCGTTGCAGAAAACATTATAGTAGGTCAACCTGTTAACCTTGGTACAGGAGCAGTCGAGCTAATTATGAAAAGAGGAAAAAAGAAGGGGAAAAAATAAATGGTAGATATTGAAAAAACAATTAAAACAACAGTTAAACAAGGAAAAGTAATAATTGGTGCAAAACAAACAAAACAGACAGTTGATAAAGGATCTGCTAAATTAGTTGTTCTATCAAATAACTGTCCACTCTCAGAAGAAATCAAAAAAATTTCAGAAAAAAAGAAGATACCTGTTTATAACTCAAAATTCAATTCAATAGAATTAGGATATTCATGTGGGAAAAATTTTGCTGTATCTGCTTTTACAGTTCTTGACGATGGCGGGTCAAATATTCTAAAACTTGTTAAAAAAAGTTAAAGGTTGAAAAAAATGACTGAAGATATTATGTTTTCTAATGAAACTATGCAATATATAAACATGGCAATAAAAGTAACAAAAACGGAAATCCTTGATTGCTTAAATAACGACGATAAACTTATATTTATAGTAAAAAAAGGTCAACTTGGTGCTGCAATAGGAATAAAAGCTAAAAATCTTGAAAAACTTAGAAATATTTTTAAAAAAACAATAAAATTTGTAGAGTTTGATGAAGATAAAAAAAGATTTATTCATAATCTATGTAAACCATATAAAATCAGCAATATAACACTCGAAGGTGATGATGAAAATATTATTGCAAAGGTTGAAGTTGAGATAAGCGATAAATCAAAAATTATTGGAAAAGACGGTCGAAATATAGATGTTATCCGCAGGCTTGCCCGTCGACATCATTCTGTAAAAGACGTGCAAATAAAATAAGAATTATTTTCTTAATCATAAGGGTTTTTATACCAATTTTATATTTGAAGCTGGGGAGTACTTCTGAAATCAAAAAAAACATCTAAGAAAAAGTTTACTATAGAATCATTAATCGATAGTAATTTAAGTGTTTTAAAAAAAGATGGTAAAGAATATAAGATTGAATTAAAAGGTATTGCAGATTGTACTAATTCTTGTCCTGCAGGTGTAAATGTAAAAGCTTATGTTAATTTCATTGCAAATAGAAAATTTGAAGAGGCAGTAGA
>CAZVNH010000293.1:1236-2233 GCA_964628575.1 uncultured Thermoplasmatales archaeon
TAGAGATAATAAGACAAGCAAATCCTTTTCCAGCTGTATGTGGAAGGGTTTGTACTAGACCTTGTGAAGAAGTCTGCATGCTTGCAGAAAAAGGTGATGCAGTTCAAATTAGAGCATTGAAAAGATATGCATCTGATTATGAGTTATCCCATAGATCAATAAAAATTGAACCTTGTAAAACACTATATAAGGATAAAATTGCAATAATTGGTGCAGGACCAGCTGGACTAACTGCTGCAGTTGATTTAATTCGGTTAGGTTATCCTGTAACTGTATTTGAACAAAAAAAAGACCCTGGTGGAATGCTAAAATATGGAATACCGCCATATAGACTTCCAGATAGGATTTTAAAAAGAGAGATTGATTGGATAAAATCATTAGGAGTAGAAATAAAAACAAATACAAAAATAAAAGATCCTTCAAATCTTATAAAAAAGGGTTTTTCAGCGGTATTAATAGCTGGTGGTGCACCAAAATCTTTCCCTTTGCAAATACCAGGAGAAAAATCTGAAGGAGTCCTCGATGCATTAGATTTTTTAAATGACATAAATACTGGTAAATCAAAAAAGATATCTGGTAATGTTGTAGTAATAGGCGGAGGATCAACTGCTTTTGATGCTGCAAGATCCTCCGTAAGATTAGGGGCAGAAAAAGTCATTATTGCCTACAGACGTAGTTTAAATGAAATACCTGCAGATAAACAAGAAATAGAAGAGGCAAAAGAAGAAAGTATTGAAATAATTACACTTGCAATACCAAAAAGAATTATAATAAAAAATAAAAAAACCATTGGTATAGAGTTTTTAAAAGCAAAACTTGGAAAACCTGATTCATCCGGTAGACGAAGTCCTATACCAATTAGTAATAGTGAGTTTATAATTAATGCAGATATAATAATCACAGCAATTGGTGCAATGCCTGATGTTAGTCCTGTTGGAGGTGTAAAAGTTACAACTCCAAAAGGAATTGTTGAAATTGCTAAGAATGGTAAAACAAT
>CAZVNH010000293.1:2243-3714 GCA_964628575.1 uncultured Thermoplasmatales archaeon
TTTTTGCTGCTGGAGATGTTGAAATGGGTCCTTCCTCTGTTGTTGAAGCAATTGGCAGAGGACATAATGCTGCAAGAGGAATCCATGGATATCTCAGAGGGATATCAATTGAAAAAACAGAAGAACTACTAAATAGTATTCAAATCTATTTAGGCTCGTCGATTTGTAGAAAAACCAATCATTTTGCAAAAAAATTGGTTAAACCAGGTAAAACAAATTCCTTTGATGAAGTTGAAGGATCATTTACTGATTTTCAAGCAGTTGAAGAGGCATCAAGATGTTTTAGTTGCGGTCCATGTTATGCATGTCCTGTTTGTCTGCCTAATTGTGATAATAAACAACTAATTGCTGAAATTGAAAATACTACTCTTCTTGTAAAGGCGCCACCAGAGTTATCAGAAGAAATCACGTTAAAAGGTCCAATTAACTTTAAACTTAAGGTTGATGGAAAAACTAAATCAATGAAACTATTTAGTTTAACTTCTTATGTCGATCCAGAGTTGTGTATTGGTTGTGGTAGATGTGAAGAAGTTTGTGCCTATAGAGCAATTAAAAATGTTTTTATTAAAAATAAACAAACAGTATCTCAGGTAGACCATAATGCTTGTGCTTCCTGTAGCGCTTGTGTTTCTGAATGCCCTAGTGGCGCAATTTCTCAGGGTTATATGTCTGATAAAGATATTCTTCAGAGGTTGTCAAATATTAAAACACCCTATAATGGTGTTAAAGCACTTATGAGCTTCTGGAGCACCAAGACACCTGTACTTGCTGTTAAACCAGGAATTGTTGAATTGATGAGTGCTAGAAAACCGTCTCCTTCTTTTTTAATTAGGGCTCTTACTTGTGCCAATAAAGGTTTACTTGTTATAAAACCTGATGAGATAACTGGTTCTCATTATCTTCCATGGGAGGAGCATCCTGATGATGTAATGAGTAGAACCTGGTATCTTTTAAAATCAATAGGAGTTTCACCAGATAGGATAAAATATGAAGATCTTCCAAAAGACGGTGATCCGAAAAAGCTTTTAGAAATCTTTTCAATAGAACTTGAAAAAAAGAAATTAAAACCTCTTATTCTACCAAAGATAAATAATATTAATAGTCCTCTTGGAGAGACAATTGCTTTATTGAGATTGTTGTCTGCAAATCAAGATATAAAGGCATTTGATGAATTTAATAATCTTAAATCTGTTAAAAAAAACAGGGCTGCTTTTTTTGAAGGTTGTCTTCCTCTGTTAAATAGTATTGGAATTGCACATAATTTTTATGATCTTTCACAGACAAGATATTCAATTTATCAACTAATTACAAATTTAAAATTAGGTTTAGGAAACATTAAAGGTCTATCTTGCCCGTCAAAAGGATTATTAAATAAAAATATCCCAGAGTTAAACAAAATAGTTAAAAAAATCGAGGAAAGAAATATTAAATCATATAAAAAAGCAAATCCAAGTAGTATAACCATTGTAAC
>CAZVNH010000294.1:0-3712 GCA_964628575.1 uncultured Thermoplasmatales archaeon
ATCATATTCCATGGCTGGATGGGCAACGCTTAGATTTTTTGGACATGAAGGCTACCAGGTGATGCTTGGTAGAATTATTGAGGTGGGAATTTTCTTTCGTGAATTATTGAAAAAAGATAAAAACCTTGTATGTGTAAATCCTGAAAATTATGGATTTGTTACATTATTTAGAGTTTATCCTAAACATATTAATGCTGAAGAGCAGTATGAAAAGGAATTAAATAATCCTGAATGTCAAGATGAGCTTAGAGCATACAATCTACTTCAGCAAAGAGTGGCAAATAAACTCTTTGCTATGCTACGTGATCCTAAACAGAAGATTCCTGGCTGGGAGAATCCACCTTACACCAGTTTTACTTCAGATTATCGTGATACAGAATATGCACCTGATGAAAAAGATGATAGAAGTGTTGTATATGCTTTAAAAGCTTATCCAATGTCTCCTAATTCTAATGAAATTTCAATGCAAATCGTTAGAAACTATGTATTAAAAGCAAGAGATCTAGTTATTGAGGAACTATTAAGAGAATGTAAAGAAAAATCTGAGTGTTATGATGAATCAGGTGATATAAAATCAAAGGTTAGAACAACTGATAATTGGTTTGGCGATAATGAGTATATTCCTCTTAAATATCTCAAACCCTTAAGTAGTGGATCTATTGATGAAAATTTAAAAAATAATCCCTTTTGTTCACATTTGAGTGATGCACAAATAAAAGATTTAATTAGCTCTGGTAAAACAAAAATGGTAGAACCTGGAACAGTAATAATATCAGAGGGAGAAAAAGCAGATAAGGTTTATCTTATTACAGAAGGAAAAGTAAAAGTTTACAAGAAAGATATCAGCGGCAATGAAATCGAATTAGCAACAATAGAAAAAGGAAATATTTTTGGAGAAATGGCTCTTTTTGATAAAGGAGTACGTTCAGCAAATGTAAAAACAATTGAGAAATGTGAGTTTTTAATTTTTAATGGAAAAAAATTTTTAGAATTATCACTTGGCTAAAACCTTTCCATTTTCATCTATTTCTTTATTTAAAATCCTTGTTGAACTAATTGGTTTTTTATCTTCTGTTAAAACATAAGGCATCTTTATAATTTTTAAAGGTTTTATTCCTTTATCTTTTCGTTTTGTATTGATTTCCTCAGCATTCTTATAAGTTTCAGGAGAAACGATGATTATATCATACTCTCCATCAATAATTGGTCCATATTTATCAAATATTTCGACGATAATCGCACGATTTTCGTAATTTTTTGAGATTAAATAGTCCTTTAATTTATTAATTCTAATGGACAATGGTTTTACATATTTTTTTTCTTTTACCATTTCATTAGATGTAACACCAATATAGACAGTTCCCTTTTTTCCAGCTAATTGAAATGCTTTATCAATTAGTTTTTTATGTCCCTTGTGTAGTACATTAAAAGTTCCACTGAAGCAAACTTTCATTTAATATTAGAAATACATGTGTTATTAAAAATTTTTATCTAAAATATTAATCTAAAATGAATTAGTATAAAAATTCTTGAAAAATATTAGTTAAATTCTGATAGAATAAATTTAATAAATCAAGAAAAGATGATAACTGATTTATATGATAAATATAAAGATTTTAAAACATAAAAAAGATGAAATAGTTACTAAAAAGGATATTAGTAAAATTAATGATTGGCCTGATCATATTGTTACACTTGATAAATTTAATTTTGATAGTTTTATTGATAAATATCCTATATCAGTAGTGGATTTTTGGGCTCCTTGGTGTAATCCTTGTAAAACTATGTCTCCAAGATTAAGACGATTATCAAGAATATATAAAGGTAAAGTAGCCTTTGGTAAAATAAATACTCAAGAGTACAAAAAAATTGCAAAAAAATATAATGTTCAAGGAATACCAAATTTAATTTTTTTTAATTATGGAAAAAAGATTAATAGTTTAACAGGTGTTAAATCTGTTGGCGATATTAAATTAATAATTGAAGATTTATTATAGAGTTTTTAGAATCTAAGATTAATAAGATCATCATCTATTTTATTAATAAAAAATCATTTCCTTTTTTTGATTTGGAGATAATATGAAGAAATTACATAATATATTAGAAGAATTATTAATTTTTGATGCACACTGCGATACAGCTAATATATTTTATGATCCAGATTCTTATTTTATTAAAGAGAATAATAGTCATCTTACTCTTAACAAAGCAAAAAAAGGTAGACTTAAAGCTCAGATTTTTGCTATATATGTAAATCCTGTATATGCACCATTTAAATCATTAAAAAAAGCATTATTAATTTATAATGCTCTTGAAAATAGATTGTTTTCTTCAGAAAATGCAATAAAAGTAACTTCAACAATTGAAATGGATTCTGCAATTAAAGAAGACAAACTTGCATGTTGGCTTTCTCTTGAAGGTGGACATATAATTGAAAACTCTACTGAGATTCTTGAATTTTTTTATAATCTTGGAATAAGATGTATAACTCTGACTCATACTAAAAATACCGATTGGGCTGATTCTTCTGGTGATGAAACTAAGCACGATGGATTAAATAAATTTGGAAGAAAAATAATTGGTAAGATGAATAATTTAGGCATGATTATTGATGTATCTCATTCATCTGATAAAACAGTTGAGGATGTATTGGAAGTTTCTTCTAGTCCTATTATGGCATCTCACTCTTGTGCCCGGGCTTTATGTGATATACCTCGTAATATACCTGATGATTTGATTATTGAAATTGCTAAAAGAAAGGGTTATATTGGTGTAAATTTTTTTCCAGGTTTTCTTAAAAAAAATATTTATGAACAAATAATGAGTAATATTGAAAAAAATAATGAATGGTTTAAAAAAGAAATTGAAGGAAGAGAAGATGATCCAGATTTTATTAATAGAATTGAAATGGGTCTTTATTCCAAAACTGCTAAAGGAATTGATAAGGTTGATTTAAATATTGTAATTGATCATATCGCACATATTTCTGAGATTGGTAGTATTGATTGTGTTGGTCTTGGTAGTGATTTTGATGGAATTCCCATTACTCCAACTGATTTAACAGATGTTTCTTGTTATCCAGCATTAGTTAACGGATTATCTGATAGAGGATTTAATAACCAAGAGATCCAGAAAATCATGGGATTAAATCTATATAATTTTTTAAAAAATTTTAATAGATAGATTTTAAACACACTCCTTATCAGATATTTTCAGTTTATGAATATCAATAAGATTATAATAGAAAAGATTTAATTCAATAATGAGTTTTATTATTGAATTATATGCCAAAAACTGTAATTAAAAAAGACGGTAGAAAAGAGCCTTTTATTAAAGAAAAAATTGTAACAAGTGCTGTAAAAGCTGGTGCACCAGTAGAAATTGCTAGAAAAATTGCAGATAAAGTAGAGAAGCATCCTGAGGAATCGATAAAAACACAGTGGGTTAGAAAACAAGTATTAGATGAATTAGAATATCATAATCCTGAATGGCCAAAACGTTGGCTTTATTTTGATAAAAGAATTAAAAGACTTCAAAAATTTAAGAGTTAGAAATATTATATTTATATATTCGTTATGTAGAAAATAACTTATTTTTTACTAACTGTTTTTTTCGCAATATCTTTAAGATTTCAAAAACAAATAGAAATACCAAAGTAGTTAAACCTATATATAACCAATCAGAGATTTTTAAATCACTAAAAACCAAGAAG
>CAZVNH010000295.1:0-3709 GCA_964628575.1 uncultured Thermoplasmatales archaeon
GGTGATATTCCATATGATATAAATGGACCTGGAGAAAGTACTGATAATTATCCTTCAATAGATATAATAGTTATTCCAGGGAATGTTCCACCTAACAAACCAGTAATTCAAGGACCAAAATCAGGAGGAATAAATAAGGATTATCAATTCACAATTTCTGGAACAGATCCTAATCAAGATATGTTAGCATATCAAATTGATTGGGGTGATAGTAGTGATTCTGGATTGATAGGATTTTACAATTCTGGAGAAGAAATACAAATAACTCATTCATGGACAGAATTTGGAACGTATTCAATTAAGGTTAAATCAATAGATGTAAATGGAATGGAAAGCGAGTGGTCTGATCCTATAAACTTTGCTTCATTTAAAAATAGACAAATTAATAGACCTATTATACAAATAATTCAAAAAATATTAATTTTCTACGATCACTTATCAATAATAAATCTAGTAAGAAGTTTTAATCTTATTAAAATATAACTAAATAAAACTGCTATAAATATTAGAATTATAGTGCTTATCGGTGTAAAAGAACAATGTGATTTGTATCCAAGCATACAGTCTTTACTTGCTGATGAATCAGGAATAATTGTCCAAATGGAAGAGATTGCTGATGCTATAGCTCCTGCAATTAAAATTAATAGAATTATTAATTTTATTAATACTTTAACAATTTTTTTAATTGTCATAACAATCAATATTATATATTTATTATTTAAGAGATGAGTGATTATTTTATTTATTTTTTGTTTAGATTTAGGTATCGTCTAAAGTCAAATCGTTATAAGAAATATAAACAGATAAAATGATAATTCAATTTACCTCTTTAGCTGGACTCCAATCAACGTTAATGATAGGTATAAGACCATCCTGACCTGTACGACCTACAATAATTTTAGGAAATACTCTTCCGCATCCCCAATAATTCCCTATCCATTTATTTCCTTTTGAATTAAGAAAAGTAGCTGATTCGTAATAAATAGAATCTCTAGATGCATCAAATAAATAAAATATACTTATCGGATTATTAGCAGGAATAAAATTATTTTTTTCTAAAACATTATTATTTGCATTCTTTAAAAAGACACCTCTTCTTTTGCATTTATCTATAGTATTTTTTTCGATTTTATTATCATCTGAATATACAAGTGCTATACCATCTCTACCAGATAATATTGAATTATTTTTTAATATACAATTTTTAGATCTTGAAATCCAAATTGATTTCATATAGTTATTATTTATTGAAGCATTATTTGAACTATCCAATATTATATCGTTATTTGTAAAATTGTTATTTTCAATTATTATTCTGTCACTTTTTCTAACCTTAAATCCTATGGTATAAGTTAAAAGGTTATCTCTGATTTCACAGTTTGTAGAATTGAATATAGATATTCCGGTGCATGATTTAATATTGCCACTTGAATCTACATAATTTCCTGTACCAGTAATTATACTAAAACCTTGTATTTTTACATTATCTGATAATATAGTTACTACATTATTGTTTAATTCTGTAATATTATAACTTGTAAACATTTCGTCTTCATAAAATCCACTGATGCACGTATTTGAGCTATCGTTTCCTGTGATAGACAATGGTTTGTTAATAATTATCTTCTCAATATAAGTTCCATTATTTACCCTTATAGTATCACTATTAGTCGCATTTTCTATAGCAAAACTGATTTTACAATAAGGCCAGTCTTTACTGCCATCTCCTGGGTAGAAGGAATCATCATCCACATAAATTGTATTAACTTCCTGCTTAGCATCAATAATACTTTGAACTCTGTTATTATTGCTGTCAAGAGTTCTAATATCTTGATAGTCTAATTGTACATCATCTTGAAAAATATCTTTATAAAAGTTATTAATATTCATATTTTGGAAATAATTTAAAACATCATAATTTTGTGTTTTAATATTAGTCGAGGATTTTTCATGTATCTCTATACTATTTGTATATACCTTCTGCATACGATTAATCAATACTTCATCTCGGTTATCAAATAGATCAACAATTCCTTTATAACCGCCATGACCAAATCCGAATCCGGTGTCTCTAAAGACAAACCATGAATTTCCAATCATATATGACCTTTCTAAACAATTTTGTGCATACCATTCAAAATTATCTGCACGGTTTTTTTGTGTTCTACCTGAAGAAAAACTATCATCTTCAGTGTATAATGGAAATACTCTATCTTTTAGTTTCATGTTCCATTCACCAATAAACAAAGGTCTATTGGTTTTTTCATAATAACGCTGCATCCAATTATCAAGGGGAACACAACCAAATTTCAAAGAAATATAACAATTAGCTGGATCGTATATATTTATATTAGATCTATAGTAATTAATACTTATAACATCAACATGTTTTCCACATTCTTCAAGTACCTCTATTGGTACACCAAAAAGATGAAATCTAGTACCAATATTTAGATGATTAGGATCTGCTGTTTTCAAATAAGTATTGGTTATATTGAAATATGTTTTAGCAACATATCGTGAAAAATTTCTTACATCTATTTCAGCCTGCTTCATTAAACTTGCATTTTCTCTGTATTTGGGATAGATATCTAAAAGTTGATTTTTTTCAAAATTTAAACTAGAGCGAAGCCGCCATGCATCCTTTATTCCAAATTCTTTATAATTTTCCAGATCACTGAAATTTGTGATACTCATATTCCATACATTATTAAAAAGTGTAGTATTGTTTTTATAAATATCATCTCTTAAAAAACGTATTAATTCTTGTTTACCAGGAGTACTATTTTCTGCAGCCATATAAACCTCAAGAATGGTTCTATCATCATCAATATCTGGTCCCCATTTCATTTCATTATCAGTATAATAACCAAGAAGCATTGGATCATTCTTAAGAGGAGTTGCATATGTCAAAGTCGCATTTTTTACTTGTTCTCTCCACCATGGGTCAAAAACATCTGGTGTACGGTCATGAGACCAACTAATATTATGATTTATACTGAGTTGTTTAAATCTAAATCGTACCATGTAATAATAATCTGATAGAGAAGACCTATATGGTGAAATTGTATTTACACCCATTTTTTTAAGTAGCTGATCTGTTTGATTAGCCCATATTGAAAAATCTCCATAATAGAACTCACTTGGTGTTACATAACCTATTGCCTCAGAGTAAAATTTGGAACCATTTGGTGCGATAAACCACCATACTTTATTTTCATCTTCATATAGATGTATATATCCAGTTGCTGAAAATTCTGATTCTACACAATGGTTTTCATTTTCAAAATTATTAAAAATCTCATTTGATGTATTTATATTAAGAGATTGTGCATATATTATCCCATTCAGATTTAATGATATGATTATTAATATGATGATTATATTCTTCGGCATACTGTATTAATAGATATTATATTTACTTCCTTTTATATATTTCCCTAAAACGATATTAATCATTAAAATTTAATTTTATTAAATTTCAAATTATTAATTTTCTGTTAAATCATGTTCTGTAGTAATCAAATTAATAGTAATATAACTAACAAGATAATTTTGACAAATGAATTTTATATAGAAGAGATTTAATAACTATAAATTACAAGAGGAATTGATAAATGAAAATTAGAAATTATCATCAATCTGATAAAGAATCGGTGATTTCTCTTTGGAAAGAAGTTTTTAATCCAAATAAACATCATAATGATCC
>CAZVNH010000296.1:0-3681 GCA_964628575.1 uncultured Thermoplasmatales archaeon
TAAATTAAAATCTCTCTGGGCACGTAGACCGCCTTTTGTCAGAATCATCACATTCAAGCCGGAAGAATGCAATATCTGGATCGCTTGCCTTGTAAGGTGATAATTTTCATCAATCGGCTGATATGGGTCACAGGTAAAGCACAACAATACAAGTCCTGTTTCATTTTGTTTTTTTATTCCATGCTTTTCACATTCTTCTTTTGCAGGATTTGTTCCATATCCCTTTACATCAATAATTGTTATAGGTTCGATATCTTCTCCTGATTCAACTAATGCTATCCAATCATATGGAGCATGAGCTGGAACTGACATTACTATCCCAGTTGCAACTTTAGGATCAGCAAATGGTCCTGATAGAATTGGTATATCTCGTTCAACTAATGGAATTGTACATTTTTTTCCAATAAGATCTTTTCCTAATATCTTTTTATTTAACAATTTAACATTATCTTTTTGAAATTTTATTTTTTCATATGCATCTTTTGATAGAATCCATGTTTCATTATCTATTTGAGCAAAAATATATTCAATTTTTGGATTAATCCACATATTTGTTACACCAAAAATTGTTTCTGGTCTAAGAGTAGCAGCAGGTAATATTGTTCCATCGTCTAATTTAAATTTTATTGTAGTAAACTCTAGAATTTCAGCAGATCCACCTTTTGATATATCTGTTTCAGATTTATCTACTGCAACAGGACCACAGTTTTCACAATAAGGTGCAAAATGTGGTTTTTGAATTAATAACTTTTTTTCCATTAATTTATGAAACTGCCATTCAATGAATTTTTTATATCCCTCAGATATTGTACTCATTATTCTAGAATAATCAATTAAAAAACCGAATTTTTTCCAATAATCATCAATATATACATCACCAAAATATTTAACGACTTCATTAGGATCTTTTAATTTTTCAATTATTTTTTCTGAGCATCCATATTCTTTAAGTGATTTTATAGTAACAAGATCTTTTCTTTCAACTTTTTTTGCAAATCCAATAGAAGGTATACCAGAAGCATGAAAACCAGCTGGAAATAAGACATTATAATCTTTCATACGTTTGTATCGAGCAATAACATCACAATAGGTAAAACCTCTCATATGTCCTACATGAAGGTATCCAGATACACCAGGATAAGCAAAATGAATAAAAAATTTATTTTTATTTGATTTATTTGCAATATATATTTTATTATTATACCATTCATTTTGCCAATATTGTTCTATATTTTGATAATCATATTCTTTTGATTTCATGTTTAATTTCTCTTTGGGGAAATGATGAATGCTTTATTTAATGGTTTTTCTCCTGTTTGTAATATTACCTTATTTGATATTATTACACGTTAAATTTAAATATTATAAATAACAAAGTATAACATAGAAATGGTGAGAAAGATATGAGAATTGTAAGCGAAATAAATAGTCGACAAGAATTAGACGAACTAAAATCAATCATGGAAATTTATGTTGTAAACAATAGAATCAAAGAACTTGCAAAAAACGCATAATATTGTTTTTTGACATTGTTTTTATTCTGTTTCTTCAGATTTCTTACCTTTATTAGGAATAACTCTTTTTAATTTTCCAACTTTTCCTACGCCACCTTTAAGTTTACCTCGTTTTGATTTTTTTTCTTTTTTACCTTTAGATTTTTCTTCTTTTTTTGATTTTCTCAAACCTTTTAATTTTCCTAATATACCTTTTTTACTAATTTCGTTCTTAGGTTTTGATTTATATTTTATAAAATCAGGACTAATTAAAGAACCATCTTTATCAAATCTAAATTTAAAGGTTGCAGGTTTAAATTTATTTATATCTTTTTTAAAAATTCTTTTTAAAAAATTTTTATTATCTTTTTCTTTAATAGGAAGTGGATTTAATTCACTAGATTCACCATGATTAATTTCAATTATTTCCTCTCCAACTTTTTCATGTTGAATCAATTCATAATCAGTAACTAAAAGTTCATATTCCTTAATTTCATCTATTAATTCCAATATCTCTTCATGAGATTTAATACTAAAAGAGTTATCTTGTTTTTTCATTTATTTTCTCTCATACCCCTCTTTAATTACTAAATAGTATAATATAAATCATAATTAATTTTTGCTATTCTAAAAAATCAATAGTAACTTGAATGTTTTTTAAAAAATTTCCACAAATCTTAGATATAGATTTCTAAACAGTTGTTAAAAGAGAAATATTTTTTATAAAAAATATTGATAATTAAAAAACATTAAAACAAGATATAGACTTTATCAATGATTCTTGAGATCTAAAAAATTCAAATTATGCGATAAATAATAATGATCTTTATATTGAATCGGAAAACTATTTAGATGGAAATTTAAGGGTATTCTTTCAAAGAATATCAAAAATCTATAATGTTGTTTAACTAAATTTTTTGTTAATTATATCTCTAATAGGTATATAAGCTAATAGTAGTCCTATATATATCCATACTAAAAGTCCTGGTATCCATGGAGCATTTTCAAAAATCGAGAGATTAATTCCAGCAACAATTAAAATTGCGATTATTACTCCCATAAGAGCTTCTCCTGCGACAAGACCAGCTGTAAATAAAAGCCCTGTTCTTATTGCTCGTTCTTTAGGTTTTACATCGGTTTGTTTAATCGCAAGTTCCCAATCACTGATTTCTTCTTCATCGTCTCCTCCGTATTTCTTTTTTAAATATAAATCAGTGAAGTATCTAATTCCACCACCAGCAAATATTGGAATCGATAATGTAAAAGGTAAATATATTCCAATTGCAACAGGTAGCACAGGCAGTCCTATTAAAATCAACATAACAGCTAGAACCATTCCTGCGATTATATACGGCCATAGCATTTCACCTCCAAGAACTCCTCTTACTATTCCTGCCATTAGATATGCTTGTGGTGCAGAAAGCTCTCTGCTACCAATAGTAAACGCCTGATGCAACACTCCAATAACTAGACCAACAACTCCTGATACAGCAAGAACACCTAGAGTCATTGAAATCTGAAGTCTTTTTGGAGTTGCACCTAACATTTGCCCGCATGCCATTGACTGTAGAAGATCACCAGAAATCGATCCACCAATACAGATTACCGCTGAAATAAAAATAACAATAGCCATCCCTTCAGCACTTGTTACACCTAAACCAAGCATAATAAGACTAACAAGTAATAATACAGCAACAGTTACTCCAGATATAGGACAATTAGATGAGCCAACAAGACCAGTGAGATATCCTGCAAGAGCACTAGCAATAAATGCAAACAAAATAGTTATTACTGCCATTAAAATTGATATTCCCAACATATTTGAAAGCCACATATACAGGAAAAAAATAGGTATTATCATTAAAATTATTAAAGAGAATACTAACTTATATGAAAGATCTTGATCTGTTCTTATTTTTGTTTTTGTTTGCCCACCCCTTATTCCAATGATTGCTTCTTTGACACTATCGACAAGATTATTTTTTATTGACCAAATAGCCCAAAGACCTCCTACTAGCATTGCACCTACACCGATATATCTTATTTGATCTCCCCAAATTTTAAAAAAGCCCCAAATTTTTGCACCAAGAGCTGGATCTCCATAACCCATTTGCAATGCTTCTTCAAGTTCAATTTCACCAACTGGAACAGGTAAACCAGTTGCAAGAACAATTAGTGGTAATATAAC
>CAZVNH010000297.1:0-3655 GCA_964628575.1 uncultured Thermoplasmatales archaeon
GGTACAAGTGGAGTAGATGGAACATCAGGTAGCTCAGGTACAAGTGGAGAAGCAGGTTCTAGTGGTACATCGGGTAGCTCAGGTACAAGTGGAGTAGATGGAACATCAGGTACTAGCGGATCGTCAGGATCAAGCGGATCATCAGGTACATCTGGTGAGTCAGGATCTAGTGGATCATCAGGTACAAGTGGATATATAGAAAATGGTACTGCGGTTGGGCAGATGCTTTTTTGGGATGAATCTGAATGGGCTCATTCAGAAACTACTGAATTAGTTTGGGATGATACGAATAAGAGATTTGGTATAGGTACTAATAGCCCAGGGTCTAAATTTTCTATAACAACTAGTGTAAATGATGGATTAAGATTAACCGACGGAACTATTACTGGACTTATGTTTGCTTCTTCATGGAATACACACTCATTAGCTATTTTAACTACTGCAGATTATCCTCTAAATATTGGTACAAATAATACGCGGAGAATAACAATTCTCGGTAGTGGAGAAGTTGGTGTAGGGACTGTTGCTCCAACAGCAGTACTTGATGTTAATTCTGACATTCTAAGACTAAGAACAGCTAAAACTCCCGCATCAGCAGGCGCAGCAGGAAATGCAGGGGATATATGTTGGGATGCTGATTATATATATGTTTGTGTAGCTACAAATACTTGGAAGCGAGCGGCAATTTCTACATGGCCATAAAAAAATAATAAGGAGAAATAGATGATACATGGAGTAAAAGATCAACCCGTTGATGAGCATTTTACTGTGGCTGATATACATGGTAATTTAGAATTGATACTACAACTTTTACAGTATATGTTTATAGTCCATCTAATGTTGAGGTGTCAGGTTCTGTTAATGGTTCATTTACAGAACTTAGTAATGGGAACTATAAATATACATTTACTCCAGATGCTAATGGCATATGGTATGTAGTTGTAACACATCCTACTTATTTTCCTTGGGGTAAAACAGATGATGTATATGTAGATACTGCAGATTTATCTGATATTTATGAGATAGTAAGAAAGACATTGGGTCTCACGCATGAGAATATTTATATAGATGAACCAGTATATGGGGATGAAGGATCATTGATTTCAGCTCGGGTTAGAATATATAGTAATGCTGCATCTGTTGGCGGGGATACTGACATATTAGAAACATATAGAATAGAGGCAGACGAAATAACTTGTGGGCAGTTCTCATATTGGAAGCAGATTAAAATATAATGAAACTATGCATTTATAAATGCGGTCAAAAAGCACAATATCAATTTAAAAATGGTAAATGGTGCTGTAGTGAGTTTGCAAGTCAGTGCCCTACTATAAAGAAAAAAACTAGTAGAGATTTAACTGGTTCTAATAATCCAATGTTTGGAAGAAAACATTCTTCTGAAACGATAGAAAAATATAAAAAAGATAGAAAAGGCAGAACTCCTTGGAATAAAGGAATTCCACATACACAAGAAACTAAAGAAAAAATGAGTAAATCAGGAAAAGGAAGAATATCTCATAGAAAAGGTAAAAAACTATCACCAGAGCATATAGAAAAAATGAAAGGTAAAATTCCCTGGAATAAAGAAACGCCTATAAAAGAATCTACAAAACATAAATTGAGAAATAGAAACTTAGGTAAAAAATTATCAAATCAGACAAAAGAAAAAATAAAAAACAGTTTGTTAGATAAGTATAAGAATAGTTATACGCATAGAAATATCCCAAGATATGATATATATGCTCATAAATTAACAATAGAGGAAAATCCAAAACGACATTATGACGACAGTCAAATTTTGACTGTTATATGCACACATTGTAAGACTAGATTTATTCCTAAACTCAATTCTGTTCAGGAAAGAGTTCGTTGCTTAAATAATGAAGGTGGGGCAGAATCAAGGTTATATTGTTCAGATAGTTGTAAAAACAATTGCTCGGTATATGGAAAATCACTATATCAAGAAGGTCATCCAAAGAATAATATAATTAATTATAATCAAGAAGAATATCAGCAATTTAGAGGTCACGTGTTAGAACGTGATTCCTATATATGTCAATATTGTGGAGAAAAAGCAGAACATGTTCATCATGAAAGACCACAAAAACTAGAACCGTTTTTTGCTTTAGACCCAGATTTAGCATGGTCAGTTTGTATAAAATGTCACTATAAATATGGTCATAGAGGTGATTGTTCAACTGGAAAATTATCTTCTATGATATGTAGTAATTAAGAACAAAATAATAAGGAGTTGCTATGTCAATAAATTTGGCCACCGGTGGTATGTTTAATAATTGTTGTGGAACTGGATTTACTGGTGGTGCACCCCCATATCGACCATACAAGGAAGAATCTGTTGCTCCGCTTGTTTTAGTAAAGAAAGTTGAGATCAAAACAATAAATACAAATGAGTCAATCTCTTCATATATTAAGATAATGAAAGTTAATGATGGAGGTAATTTATAATGTTAAGGTTAAATATAAATCAAGAAAAGCAAATAACCTTTGAAGTACAAATTGGTGGTATTAATTATGACCAAGTAGAAAGTCGTTTTAATATAATCATTGGTGAAATAGAATATAGTTTTCCAGCAAAAGTTGGTCCTGACACAATTACAGTTAATCTTCCTTCGTTGAATAAAATTGTTGGAACGAAAATTCATGAAGAGTGCGAAGCAGAAGTGAAATTAGAAGTTATTGCTGATGGTCATTATAGTACACCATGGAAAGATAAAGCAACTCTTTTAAATCCAGTTGTAATTGAAGTTAAACTTAAAGATCCAGAATTAGAAGTTATTTCTAAACCTACTTTAAAAACAAAAGTTATCATTGATGAAAATAATCAAGTAGTTACTTCAAAAGAAAATAAAAAAGTAGTTTCAAAGGAGTGTAATAGAGTTCATAAAGAAGATGAAGATCAAGAACCAGAAAAAAAAGAAAAAGAATTAGAAGAGACTATTGAAGACCGAACCGAAGCTCTCGAAAAGTTATTAAATAATACGATTAATAAATTTAAATTATCTGGCAACAAAAAATTTACTAAAAAAACAGGATTAACAGAGTTTAAGAAAAATCTGACAAAAGAAGATGTATTTCGCTATATTGAAAAAAAGGGTACAAAAAAACCAGAAGTTCAAGAAATTATTTATGAGCAAGCAAGAAAGGTTGCTAAAAATGATAATCCGGCTTATATTTTAGTAGAAGTTTATAAAATTCTAAAAAAATAAAAGTCGGAGGTTTTATTGAGTGAAAAACTTTGTACGGATTATTTGGAGACTAAAACGTAAAAAACAAATTAAGAAACAAGCAACAAAAAATGATGTTTCAAAAATAAGTATTAATATTAACTGGAAAAAATGAATTATGCAAATAGGAAATTTATTTAGATTGATGCGCAGTGATCAGGGAACTCGTGGAATATTGATTGCTGGTACATATTGGTGTCATACACTGGAGTTGCCTTGGAGAGATAATCAGAAAAATGTCTCGTGCATTCCCTCTGGTGATTATGAAGTTGAAATAAGATTATCTCCTAAATATGGCGAGGTTTATCACGTGAAGAAAGTACCAGAACGTAGTCATATTTTAATACATTCCGGCAATTGGTCTGGAGATATAAAAAAGGGATATAAAACACATACAAATGGATGTATAT
>CAZVNH010000298.1:0-2456 GCA_964628575.1 uncultured Thermoplasmatales archaeon
CATCCCAAGTAAAAATGAATCTTGGGAGGGCATAATTATTTTTTCAACACCCTAAATTATATTTATTCAGTGAAAAATCACTTATTTGATAAAGAAAAAAAGAGATGGAAACCTATAGTATAATGCAGGGGATGGGATTTGAACTAGAATTTACTAGTAAAAAACACTTAATATAAAAAATTAGTTCAAATTTAACCAATTTCTCTTTCTGTCCTCTTATCTTATCATATGTTTTATACCATTAAAACACTACAAAATATACATTTTGTTGCATTAAAGATAATAATAGAAATGTTTTTATTTAGTTAAGTGATGTTAATTAATGGTTTTGGGAGGAAAATAATTATGAAATATAAAATTTTAGTAGTATTGATTAGTACGCTAATGATATTGTCCGCTACAACTGTAATTGGTTTTTCAACCGAGATAAATATTGAAAACAATTTATCAATTCATTATAAGAATATTGATCCTGAATTTTCACGAGGAAGACCTTTAAATGTTGATACGGATATTTATAAACCCCAACCCTTTAAAAGAGAAGATGAACCAATAGATGAAGATAATGACAATATTGAAGAAATTAACAATACTATTTTAAATATTAATCAAAATAATCCTACTTGGTTTGATGTATACGTTGATGATGATTTTCTGAAATCTGTTGGGCCAAATGTAAAAACACTCTGGGAGGCAAATAATAATGTATCAATAGGGGGAAGAGTACATGTAAATGCTGGATTATATGGTTATGGTCAGTTTACTAAATCTCTATCACTTTTTGAAGGAACAGGTGGTACGATAAGCGCTTCAATTGAATTTACCCAAACAGTTACTGATGTTCGGAATTTGAATGTAACTGGACCTGGTAATGGGATTAAACTCAATGGAGTTTCATCAACCACAATTTCTAATTCGAAATTTTTTAACAATCAATGGATGGGTATTATTTTAGAACAATCAAGTGATAATGTAATTCATCATTGCACTTGTTTAAATAATGGTTACACCGGAATAAAACTGGATGTTAATTCGCAAGGGAATTCGATTGAACATTGTACAATAGATGGCTCAATAGATTATCATGGTATTTGTTTAGATAACGGCTGCATAGGTAATTCCATTAAGCATTGTACAATAACAAATGTCAATCAATCCGCGATTTATATTTTATCCTCTTCACATAATAATCACATTGAAAACTGTACTATATCTAACACCAAGCGCTATTATGGTGTCTCGATTAGAGCCTCTAATGATAACACTGTTTATGACTGTTCTATATCAGATATGCCTTCGATTGGGATGTGGATTCGTGAAAATTCTATCGGCACATCCATTTCATTTTGCACGGTTCAAAGATGTGAAAAAGAGGGTATTTATCTTGGGTCTACATCTGGTCCTGCTACAGATAGTATTATTTTTTCTTGTGAAATTTCAAATTGCAATGAACATGGTATATATATTTATGAATCAACTGAAAATTCTGTTGATCATTGTAATATCGATCACATAACAGATGATGATCAAAATGGTATCGCTATAGTCGAATCATCTACAGATAATGATGTTAATGTTTGCACTATTACAAATGTAAAAAATAGCGGAGTTTTAATTCGGGAATCAGATAATAATGTTGTTTATGGAAACACTATCACAGATTCTGATGATTTCGGTATTTATGTTTTTGATTCAGATCATATTAACATAGAGCAAAATACAATTAAGAACAATGATGGAGACGGAGTAGAGATTAGAGAATCAGATGATATCGAGATCAATGAAAATACTATTGAAGAAAACGGTAAGAACGGGATTGAATTACATAATTGTGGAAATGTAGAGATAAGTAAAAATCCCAGCATTAAAGACAATGGTGGTTGGAGACCTTTCCCTGATAATTTTTTACATGCTCATGGTATTTTTCTTGCAACATGTACCAATGTTGATATTTTTAATAATGATGCAATCAATGATAATCATCATATCGGCATTTATATTACTTCACATTCCTCTGATATAACAGTAACTGATAATAATATCTTGAATAGCATGGATGATGGTGTAAATTGTGAGGATAGTACTGCTGCTGCTGGTGGTGATGATGATCCAAATTGGCCAAATAATGTTTTAATAAAACAAAACACTATTTCTGGTGGAGATCATGAGGGGATTCATATATACAGTGGTTCTAATATTATTATCGATGATAATACCGTTAATGATAATGAGATGGGAGGGATATATATTACGGTTGGTGGTGGGACTGGTAATATAATTAAGAATAATGATGTTTTTGAAAATAGTGGTACTGAGGCAGATGAAGTTCATCATAATGGAATCTATGTCAGGACTATAAGTCCAAATTCAGTAATTATTGAAAACAATGAAGTCCATCATAATTTTCGCCATGGAATTTATATCTGGTATGATATTCAAACTACGACTTCTCATAC
>CAZVNH010000298.1:2466-3634 GCA_964628575.1 uncultured Thermoplasmatales archaeon
GTACAAAATAATTGGGTTTATAATAACGAGGGTCATGGCATTCATGTTGAAAATATTCATGGCAATAAAATATTGAAAAATAACGTTCATCATAATCATCTCGATGGGATAAATATCGAATTATCTAATCAAAATGAAATTTATGAAAATAATATCCATGAAAACTTTGTAATTGGTATCCATCTAATAGATAATTCGATTCAAAATGTTATTTATCATAATAACATATATCACAATCCAGTTGAAGGTTCAGATGTTAACCCTGCAAATAATAATTGGCATCATACTGTTCTTGAAGAGGGTAATTATTGGCTTGACTACTTCGGTGTAGATGATGGCTCAGGAGTGGGAAAACATGCTATTGCAGGTGATGGAATTGGTGATACCTTTATAC
This sequence comes from uncultured Thermoplasmatales archaeon, assembly GCA_964628575.1. Taxonomy (GTDB): domain Archaea; phylum Thermoplasmatota; class E2; order DHVEG-1; family DHVEG-1; genus CAZVNH01. The sequence continues at coordinate 2,861 of CAZVNH010000298.1, forward strand.
CTCATCCTGCAGCAAATTATGATAACTTCCCATTTACTAAAAATAATGGTTGGAATCTACCAAATTTAGATGGTGAAGGAGCATTCAATTGGAAAGATATCAAACCAGGTAGTATAGTTACTGGTAGTTTTAAAGTTAGAAATATTGGTGTTTCAGGTTCAAAACTTGATTGGGAGGTAGTAAGTTTTCCAACTTGGGGCCAATGGAGTTTTAATCCTGAAAGTGGTATTGATTTAAAACCAGAAGATGGGGATATTACAGTTCAAGTAACAGTAACTGCTCCAAATAAGAAAAACGATGATTTTACAGGACAGATTAAAGTTGTTAATCAGGATGATAATAATGATTACATTTTAATTCAGGCTTCATTGAAAACTTATAAAAATAGGGATTATAATTATAGAAGTGGTTTAAATAATTTTATTAGATATATTTTTTCTAAACTCCAATTTTTTGAAAAACTAATAAGCATCATAGTATAGTTGATTCAAACCTAACTTGTTTTCTTCTTTTTTTATTTACCAGTAATCTTAAGTTCAAATATTTTTATTTAACTATGTAAATTAAAAAGTGCAGGGGAAGGGATTTGAACCCTTGGACCTCTTCAGGACAAAGCCCTGAACCTTGCGCCGTTGACCAGGCTTGGCTACCCCTACTTGTCTAGGGAGCTATAAAATAATGATTTTTTAGATTTGTTATAATAGAAAATACAGAGATTTTATATATTTATTCAAGTATTGCCTGCAAAGCATATAATAATGGCCCACGTAGTGT
>CAZVNH010000299.1:0-3182 GCA_964628575.1 uncultured Thermoplasmatales archaeon
TCTTGGAGGCTATATGATGGATGGAAAATTGTCATCAGGTGTTAGATTTGGTTTTGGATTGGTTCTTGTATCATTTTTTATTTTTAAAATATTTTTTTAAGGATAAATTAACAATTTGTAAAAGTAACAGAAAAAGGTTTTATAATAGAAATGAGAAAAATGTTAATCGTGGATAGGTAGAGATGAAGAAAAACATTACGTTTAAGGATAATTATGCAATTTCAGAGGTATTAGGAGGCCTATTTTTATTAGTTATTGCAATTGTAGCTTTTGTATTTATCTCTGAATATTTTCTTCCTAATGATAACGATCATAATACAGATGTTGAAATTATTGTTTTTGTAAACAGTGAAGGGGAAATTGTTTTGCAACATATGGGTGGTGAATTAATTTCTTCTTATCAAGTAATTGTTTATGATGAGGATGGTGAGGTTTTTTATACATCAATAATTACAGATGATGATTGGGAGATAGGTGAAGAAAGACTACCATATCTCCAATTTGGTTTAGATGAATTAAAATTATCAAACGATTCAGAATGTATGACTGTTATTGTCTATTTAATTGAAGAAGATGGATCGAAAATTCAGATTTTTAGTGGCATTATTTGTGGAAATGTTGAACAATTTCCTGCATCTCCTTCACCACCAAGTACACCTACTCCTCCATCTTATGGAGATGCAATGCTTATTTCTAGTTTAGGTGATAACACAACAGATGAAGATCTATATTGTTTTAATTATTCTCTTGATCCTGAGATAAATGCCACTTCCTTTATCTATAACTGGAATGTCGATAATAATCCTATAACAGATATATTTATGCCATTTGATACAAATAATCTTATTATTTCAAAAGATTATTCTGGAAACGAGTATAATGGTTCTATATCTGGAAGCACTTGGACTAATGAAGGAATATTAGGTGGTGCTTATAGTTTTGATGGAATTGATGATTTTATATCTATCCCCTATTGTTTTAACGGCGATTATATTGGTCAGATATCAATTGAGACTTGGATTAAAACAAGCTCTGATAATATTGTTATTGCATCATATGATTTAGAAAAATATTGGCAACTTTCAATTAATGATGGAAAAATTGTATGGTCAACAACTGCTGATGATAATACTGTTGAAATCACTGGAACAACAAATGTAAATGATGATATATGGCATCATATTGTTGTAGTTTACGATTTTTCAACTGGAAATTCTGAAATATATATAGATGGGGAACTTGATAAAAGTGAAAGTACTCATAATCCTGGAGATGTTCTCGGGGATGGAAGTACACCAACAGGGTATATAGCCTTAGGATCTGGTAGTACAGAAGATGAAACAATTTTTTCAACAAGTTTTGAATATTTATCTGAAGAAAATGAATGGTCTAAAAATGGTTATAGAACTACTGCATATTGGTGGGAATGGTATTTCTTTGATAGATTAGCATCTGATTCAATAACACCAAGAACTGGTTCTTTTTCTATCGGTGGATCAGGTGACTTTGATCCAAGATATGCAGCTTATGATAGAAACAGTATTGATATATCTGAATACTCAAACGTAAAAGTATCTGTTTGGTATAGCTATAAGAATACAGAATGTGCAGATAAAATAGGATTATATTATTGGGATGGTTCTAATTGGGAAGCAATATTTGAAGATTTATGTCCAAATATTGGAGATGGACATCAATTAGATTGGACCTATGCAGAAGCAGAGATACCAGAATATATTGACGATTTGACACTTGAATTTTGGTGGTCAACATCCCAATGGCGTGAATATGTAGCAATAGATGATCTTCAAATAACAGGAACCTCAGATCAGGGTGTTGATAATTTTAGTGGTTTGATTGATGATTTTAAAATATATAACCGAGTACTATCTGATGAGCAAATATATCAAAACTATCTTTGCACAAAAGATGGTCTATCAGATAAAAGCGTAATTGTGTCTGATGAAACAACTGTTGGACAAATCTGGAGATGTGATGTTACACCTAATGATAGTACTCAAGATGATATCACTGTTCAATCTAATTCTTTACAAATTATTGGTTATGGGGGCGGATGAAAATATGTATGAAAAAAATATGAAAAAGCATTTTATTATTGTTTTGACGCTGGTGTTAATATTTACAAATATGTTTTTTATAATACCTTCAGAGCAAGTATTTGCAGGTTCCTATAATGGACAAGATCTTGCTCTTGCAATATTAGCAAATAGCTCATGGTTAGTAGATTCATCTTATACAGATACCGATGAATTTGGTCACAGACAAGGAATTGTTTTAGAGTCACTTGGCACTCTATTGCCAACTAACGGCTCAAATTTTGCTTTACTTAGTACAGGTATTGCCGGTACAAATATTGTTACCACAAATGGTCAAGAACCAGGTGACGAAAGAGGTACATGGTTTGAAGGAGATTCACATGGTTATCCAAGAGACAGAGCTACATTAACTATGACATTACAAGTCCCTCCTTACATGCATTATCTTTACTATGATGTTCAATTTTTAAGTTCTGAATATCCAGAATATGTCGGAACTCAATATAATGATAAATTAACTGTTACTGTTGATTCTCCATCTGAAGGAACCACCTACTATAACTTTGATGTTAATAGTGGATATTTTTTACTTGATTCAAATGGAATTCCAAATACAGGTTTTGATATATTTGCAAGAAGTGGATATCCTGGAGGTGTAGACTGGATTGATACAACAATAAGAAATCCTGGAGCCGATGCAGGAGCATCTGATTTAATCCAAATTGGTGGTGCTAATCACCCTGTATCACCAAACGAACAAATTACAATAACTTTTAAAATTGAAGACTCAGGTGATAATTTATTCGATAGTGCTGCATATATTGATAATTTAAAATTTACTGGTTTTGCTAAAACAGAAATTATGGCAAGAAAAGTTATCGAAGATTTATATGGACAATCTTTAGATTATGTTGAATGTGGAGAAACATATCACTATAGAATCACAATTAGTAATACTGGTGCTGCGGATCAACAAAATAATCCTGGAAATGAATTTGAAGATATTCTACCTGGAAATATTACTTATGAACCTAATTCTGCATTTGCATCATCTGGAATAATTAACTACGATGCTGGTGAAAAAAAGATATATTGGAATGGAGAAATAGATGGAGAAAGCAGTGT
>CAZVNH010000299.1:3192-3609 GCA_964628575.1 uncultured Thermoplasmatales archaeon
GAATGAAGGTTTATCCAATGGAACAATAATATCTAACCAAGGAACTGTATTTTGGGACAGTAATGAAGATGGAAATAATGATGCAACTGAATTAACAGATGATGCATATGTTGACGATGGAATAGATCAAGATGGTGATGGTGAAACAGATGATGATGATCCAACAATTATATCTGTTTTAGAATTTGAATGTCCGTCATCTGTAACAGAAACTTTTTCAGATGATGCGGCAGGTGAAAAAGCTACACAATCATACATGGATCATGAATGGTTTGAAACAAGTGATAAAAGAATTGTAGGAAGCTCATTTGAAGTAGCTCCTTCATATTATTATCAAACATCAAAATCTTATAAAACAAAGTTATGACAAAGCAGTGGAATACATTATTGGATTTTTACTTTGTCTGAGTTAAATGG
>CAZVNH010000300.1:0-3045 GCA_964628575.1 uncultured Thermoplasmatales archaeon
TTGCAGTAACTGTTTTGATCATGCTAATGGTTGTTGTTCAAGCTGTAAAATTGGTAAAAAATAAAAAAAAGATTTTTAGTGGATTTATTGTAATTTACCACCGCATTTTGGACAAAACTTTGGATTTCCTTTTATTGGAGCTCCACAGATAGTGCATGCTCTAGGTGCAGGTGGTTTTGGTTGTTGACTAGGTGGTTGTTGTGGTGGTGGCGGAGGAGCTTGTGCTACTGGTTGTTGCTGAATGGGAGGTTGCTGTTGCATAGGTGGTTGTTGTGGTGGCATTGGTTGTTGTTGCATTGGAGGTTGTTGCTGTGGTGGATATCCACCGGGAGTTCCCATAGGTCTTGGTCTTCTTGATGAAAAACTTCTTATAGCTGTGGGAACAACAGACACAACAAACATAATTGAAATTATTAGAAGTAGAATTCCCATGATAAATGGTATATAGTTAAAACTATATGTTATTTCATTTGAAAATAGACCCACTCCCATATAACTCATCGCTGATCCTACATCATCTATTTTATCATTGATTGTACCTATATTCATTATAAGAAATACATGATTAAGTACAATCATTAATGAAAATATTAGAACGAAAATACTCATAATAAACATTATATTTCCGATTATTTGATATTTTTGTCCGATATTGTATACTGCAATCCCTATAAGAAGTATTATAACAAAGAAAAGTGAAAACCAAAAGAATATACCTATACCTCCAACGTTATCAATCATACCTAATGCCGCATCAATTAAAGATTTAGCGTCTTTATATTCGTCTGTTTCTTTTGTTGAGGATGGCATATCATCTAATTGTTTTTTTGTATCTTCTATATATTCTCTTCCATCTGATAGATCTCCTTCATTCATATAATATGTTTTATCATTCATCTCTGTTGAGATCCATGGGAGGAGAGGCATGAATATTAAACCTATTAAACAAAAAATAATCATTAACCAGGTTAATTTATTTACTTTGTGAATAAATTCTCCATTCATTTCTATATTCCTCCCTGATTATATACATTTGGATTTTGGGTAAAACCTTTATTTATTGAAATTTGACTTTTAACTGTCTTAAATATTAGTATTAAAAGAATCAAACCAAAAATAAATATTATATATGGAGCAGGAAATGTCGCGGTCGACTCAACATCATTTAATAAATAATAAATATGACGTCCAATAAATCTCATACCGACAATTAATATCATGATACAAGGAATAATTCCAATAGCAGCTAAAATTCCACCCATTAATGAAAATGCAGGGTTTTGATATTGAGGATTACAATTTATTATTCCTATAATCATAATAATGATTCCTAAAATTAAGATAAAAATAAATCCTAAGTCAGCCATCCCAGGTGTTCCATACCAATATGGTTGAACATCATCATCAAATATTTGAGTATCATCATCGTTTTTAAAGTTATGACCAAATGATTCATCCTCAACATATACCCATGGTATGGTAAAGGAAAGAATTATACCTATTATTCCAAGAATCATTAAAATAAGTCCAATTTTAGCCATTTTATTTGAAAAATATGAACCCATTCCAGGTCCTTGACGAGATGTAGTATATTGTCCTTGAGTTGGTGGTTGTTGATAATCTGCCTGTTGATATGGAGCATTTTGTCCATAATTATCATAATTTCCCATAATACTTTTTCCTCCACAAACTATGGTTTTGAAATATATTATACTTTAAAATAGTTTTTATTTTTTAAAGTTGTAATACAATTTCTATAATAAAAAGAAAAGGATTTATACTACATGAGAAATCTGGAAGATGAAGGTGGAGGATTATTTATGGCAGATAAATGTAGCAAATGTGGAAATATTATACCAGATGGCGCAGGTTTCTGCGCTTCATGTGGTGCACCTAAAGCTGGAGGTCAACCAATACAACAATATCAACAGCCTATGCCAAGTACAGGTGGTGGATTAAATGATATGGTAAAGATGTTATTTTCTAAAAAATTAATTGCATTAGGAATTTTAATAGGAATCTTACTGATCTTTATTAGTATCTTCATCTGGACCTTTGCTTATCCTGATGCAGATACAAAAGATGCTGATGACTATGGTATTTTAAAAATTCCTGCAATTATGTCTCATTTAGGATTTTTTATTATAAGTGCTGTTTTACTTTGTGGCGGTTTGCTTAATACATCTTTTGATAAATATATAAGACTAGGTATGATTCTTGCAGGTGCATGGATATTAGCAGCAACGCTAAGTATAAGTGACTTAAATCCGAATTATTACTTGCCTTGGCCTTATTAATTAATTTTTTTTTTTTAAAAAAATTTTAATTAAAATTTTTAAAAATGCTTTTAAAAACTGTACATATACAGAAAAAAAGGTGAGGTAATTATGAATAAAAAAGTGATTTATTTAATCATGTTAATTATTATATTCTGTCTATTTGCATCAAACATTCAGGCAGCAGAACAAACTGAATATGTAATCGATCAAGATTTTATTGATTTAATTAATCAATTAGCTACGTTAATTTGGATTGTTATTTTATTATTAACAATTTTTGTAATTATGTTACTGTTAATCTGTGTATATTTAGCATTTATTACAAAGAAATATATGAAAGAGATCCAAAATATTATTAGATTAAATTCTGGAATAAGCGGTCATGGAGGATATTATCAGGATCAATACTATCAGCAAAAAAAGTAAAGTATTATATTTTTTAAGGGATAAATTATTTATTCTAGACTCATATTAGTCTAATCAGTTAAGGGGTGTTAATTTTGAGAAAAAAAATGATAATATTAGTTATTATTACAATATTATTACCATTTAGTACAGCCATTAATTTATCTGCTACAAAAGGCTTAAAAAATACTGATTTTGATCCTTTAACAGATATTGAGGTAACCGTTGAAATAAAATGCATACGCTATCTTGAGGAAAAACTGGGGATAGCATCAAGTAGAGCTACATTTCGAAATAACTATATTAATGATTTTTTAAATTGGTTATTCCCGTATAAAACAAATAATGATGACAATCCAAG
>CAZVNH010000300.1:3055-3599 GCA_964628575.1 uncultured Thermoplasmatales archaeon
TAATATCTGGAGTAACACAAAATATATTTACAATCCAGATTGGAGTGCAACTTTAAATGTTCCAGATGATCAAGAATTTGTAAATATTAAGATTCAACTTTGGGATTCATCATTTTCTCAAAATCAACTTTATGATATTAGCAGCAATACTGGTAGTTCAGAAAATGGCTATACTGCTGAAATTGTATATGATATTAAAAATGGTCATTGGACAGGTGAAGATTATTTTAATGATCCAAGTGGTTATGGACGTTTATGTGGATGTGACGATGGAAGTATATATATAAAAGAAAGAGACTGTGAATTATGGTTTGATATCTATCAAACTGATTATGATAATGATAATATACCATATTGGACTGAGATAAATACTTATGGAACCGATCCAGAGGCAACAAATTCTGGAGATCCTGATAATGATAATATACCTGTTTCTTGGGAATATAAATGGAACTATAATCCATTTGAATCTGAAAACCATTATAATCTAGACTCTGATAAAGATAGCTTGAATAATGTTGAGGAATATCTTACAAGTGAATGG
>CAZVNH010000301.1:0-3590 GCA_964628575.1 uncultured Thermoplasmatales archaeon
GTTTGACTGTTTGAAAACCTTCAAGAGGTTTTCCACCGACACGCTGCGTTGGTGAATCAACAGTTATAAACTCAGGATGTTGTTCTTCAAGTTTTTCAAGTTTTTTTAAAAGTTGGTCAAACTCATAATCAGATATTAAGGGATTGTTTTCAACATAGTATCTATAATTATGATTATTGATCTCCTCACGGAGTTTTTCAATTTGCTTTTTAACCTCGCTTTTCTTCAACTCTCCACCTCTATGTCTCAAGAATCTTTTCTAAATCCTTTAATGAATTTGTGTTTATAATATCATTTTTTTCAAGCCAGCCTCTACGAGCTGTAGCAATACCATATTGCATATAGTATAAATGCTCAATAAAATGAGCATCTGTTCCAATCATAAATCTATTATTTTTTTCTTTTGCAAGTTTAACATTTAAATCATTAAGATCAAGTCTATCAGGAAATGAATTTATTTCAAAATATGTATTTGTTTGTTTTGCAGCATTGATAAGCCTTTCAATATCTAAATCAAAAGGTTCTCGTCTACCAATAATTCTACAGCTAGGATGGGCAAGAATATCAGCATGCTCATTTTCCATACCTTTTATGATTCTATTTGTAATATCTTTTGAATTCATTTTAAAAGCAGTGTGAATACCAATAATTACATAATCAAATTTCTTAAGAATTCTATTACTATAATCTAAACTTCCATCTGGTTTAATATCACATTCAGTTCCACAAAGAATTTTAAAATCTTCAAATTTTTTATTTATTTTCTCAATTTCTTTTATTTTTTTATCAACTCTTTCCTCAGATAAACCTCTTGCTACTTTCAAAGACTTAGAATGATCAGCTATTCCAACATATTCATATCCTATTTCTTTTGTTTTTTCTGCGATATCCTCTATTTTTTCAAATCCATCACTATAATACGAATGGACATGAAGATCACCTTTAATGTCCTTTATTTCAACAAGTTTTGGAAGTTTACCTTTTTTTGCAACTTCGATTTCCCCTCGCTTCTCACGTAACTCAGGTTCGATATATGATAGTCCAAGTTTTTTGTATATCTCTTCTTCATTTTCTCCTAGAATAAATTTTTCAGTATCTTTTTCAAAGAGACCATACTCGTTTAATTTGAATCCTTTTTTTATCGATAGACTCCGCATTTTAACGTTGTGTTCTTTTGAACCTGTGAAATATTGCAGCGCAGCTCCATAACTTTTATCTTCAACTACTCTTAAATCAACTTGAATATTATCGTTAAGTAAAACACTTGTTTTTGTGCTTCCTTTCAGAAGAACTCTTTGTACATCTTTATATTTTACAAAATAATCCATTATGTTATTTGGTTTATCTGATGAGGCAAGTATGTCAAGATCTCCTATTGTTTCTTTCATACGCCGAAGGCTTCCAGCTAAACTAAGTCTTTTAATATGTTTATTAGACTTTAGATATTCAATATATCTTATCCCATCGGTATATGCTTGATTTAAAAGAAACCTACCACTTGTTTTTTCTTTTAAACTTATACCTCTTAATATATTTTTTTCAGTTAATTCTCCAAAACCATCGAGATCTCTAAGCTTTCCTTTTTCACATGCTGATTTAAGCTGATCTATTGTTTTAATGTTTAGTTTGTTATATAGAGCTGATACCTTTTTTGGGCCTAGACCCGGTACTTCTAATATTAACAGCAGTCCTTCTGGTATTTCTTTTTTTAATTTTTCAAGGTATTCAAGTTTATCTGTTTCTACAAGTTCCTTAATCTTTTTTGCAAGTGCTTCTCCTATTCCTGAAATCTCCTGAAGACGATCCTGTCTTACTACATCTTCGATATCTTCATCTAAAACTTCTATAGTTTGTGCAGCTATTCTATATGCTCTTGTTTTAAAAAAAATCTCTCCTTTGATATCAAGAAGATCAGCGATTTCATATAAAACATCTGCAACAAATCTATTTTTCATAGTATTTCTCTTAAGATTATGTTTTTATTCAAAGAAAATGGTAAGTTTTGTTTCATCTCCGTCTTTTAGATTTAACTTGCCTCTTAGATAATCCTTTGAGATAAACTCAAGGATATTTGAGTAATGGCTTCTTAATGGAAGGACTATTGCTCCTGATATATTATTTACACTTGCTTTAAAGCATCTTACACCACCAAAGGTTCGATTCTTTGTTTTAAACTCATTTATATCAATTGATGTATGATTCTTTAGAATCCTAAGCTTATTTTTTTCAATAAATGGTATTTCTATATTAAAGGTTCCAGGATATGGAGTAAATCCAAGTTTTTCTTTAAATTGTTTAATGTAACCTTCTTGCTCTGTATAATAACGGCCTTCACCCATTCCTGATACTAGAATTCCTTTAAAGATAATCCTATCTTTAAGTTCAAATATCTGTTGATATTGCATATGTTCTTCTTGAAGAATATCTTCTCCATTATTTGTTATCTGAATAATCTGTTTTTTAATTCCATGTTCTCGAGTAATCATTTCTTTTTTATCAAGTTCAAGTAGATATCTAGATGCTGACTGCTGGCTAATTTTAAGCTGTATTGATAATTCAAGTGAGGATATCTCAATTTTATTTTGTATTGCACCAAGAAGAGCAAGTTCTTTAAGAGTTTGAAGTAAATATGGTTTCATATCTTAAAACATCTCCTAATAGATTATCCTTTAATTGTTGATGCCAATTTTTCTCCTTCTTTTGTAAGAACATATCTGCTTCCTTTTTTTTCAATAACTCCCCCCTCAATGAAATCATTTATTACCTTTCTTGCAACAACCGGAATAATCCTATGTTTTTTAACTATATAATCAAGATCTGTTTCACCTGAGATGAATCCGTCAAATATTATTCTCCTGTATTTATTTGAAAGTATATATCCTTCATCCATATTTTTAATACCAATATCTTAATTTATTGGTTTACTATAAACTTTTTCAATTAATATGTTAAAAAACATGCCATTAGTTCTTTCAGCAGAAAAGATTCTTGATAAAGCTTTTAAAAAAACAAATAAAGTAAAAATAACAGATAGAAACAAGTTTTACAGAAAAAAAAAGACAATAATAAAAAAAACAGATGTTTTTTCAAATACAGTTATTTCGACACTTGAAAATTATGTAAAAAAATTTCCATCAATAAACAATCTTTCAATGTTTTATCAAGAGATAATAAATATAAAAGTTGATACTAATAAACTAAAAAAATCACTTGGAGCTGTTGACTGGGCGAGAAAAACATGTTTAAATGTTTATTCAAAACAAAAAAGATCATTAGTAAAATCAAAAAATATTGATTTTTTAGAAAAAAAACAACAAGAGATATTTGGTCGAATATCAAGTATTGTAAAACAAATAGACAAGGAATTAGAAACACTTGCTAATGCTCAAAATATTTTAAAAGGAGTTCCAGAGATTATTGACGCACCAACAATAGTTATATCAGGTTATCCAAATGTTGGAAAATCATCTCTTCTAAAATGTCTTTCATCTGCAAAACCGATTATTGCAATATATCCTTTTACAACAAAAGATATTTTTGTAGGTCATCTATCAATAAAAAAGAAACATCAAACATTTACATTTCAAGTT
>CAZVNH010000302.1:0-3576 GCA_964628575.1 uncultured Thermoplasmatales archaeon
AAAAAAGTCCGGGTTTAGCCAAAAACAGCATAGGTTCGTCCAAAATCCCCAGACTGACAAGTGTCTGATTAAACACGCCATCCAGGGACAGCATCTGTTTAACAAGACTAGCCACAACAACCCAGGAAACAAAGTGAGGCAAATATGAAATAGTTTGTATTGTTCTTCTAAACTTGCTATTTATAATTTCATTCAGCAGTATTGCCAATATGACAGGCAGGGTAAATCCCGCAACAAGACCCATGAAGCTCATTGCAAGCGTATTTCGCATCACAAGGTAAAAATCCGGATCTTTGAACATCATGATAAAATATTTAAGTCCGATCCACTTCTGTTCCATAAAAGATATTCCAGGCTTATACTCCTGAAAAGCCATCGTCAATCCCCACAATGGTAAATATCTAAAGATTGCCGACCATATAACAAACGGAAATGACATTAACATCAAATATCTTTGTGTATAGAGAGTATTCCCCAATTTTTTAGTATCTAAATTAAATTTTATAACTTTTGTTGGATTAGGGTCAGTTATTTTCATTATATAATCCCCTCCAAGAATAATTTAAATTTATACATAAGCATAATATAGATGTCGAACTCTAGAATTAAATTTTAAAATGTAGTTCGACATCTATATTATCTAACGCCTAACTTTTTTGATAAATTTAATTTTATTGTTCGTTATCTATAAGATACGAAATGTAATATAAGAAAAAAAAATAACAAGTTCATATGTTCCATAAATAAGGTAATATTAATTTATTAAAAAATAAAGATAATTGACAATTACATAAAATACTTAAAAAAAGTACAATATATAGATATCAATAAATAAAAACTAATTAATAAAATTATTTTATTAATTAGTTTTTTATCATCAAAAGATGAAGAGAGGTTAAATTAATGCTTATATCAGCTATAATTGGCCAAAGCATAAATAAAACAGAGGAGTTAATAAAATCTTTATTCTCATCTACGGGAAAAAAAATTAGTATTATACAAATGAAAGTCTTGAAAGATCTAAATTATAAAAAATATAAAGATTATTTGTTGGAATTAGAGAGAAATGGTATTGATTTTTTGATAATAAAGGTCGATATATTAGAAATAAAGTATTTGTTTAATGGACTAAAATTTGATATTATCTTTTATACAGACAAGTTTGAAGATTTTAGTGAAGATGAAAATTTAAAATATAAGGACCTTATGAAAAAAGCATTTGAATTTCTAGATGAAAACGGAATTGCTATTGTGAATGTAGATGATATTGATTATGTTAAGTTTTTGCAGGAAATGAAGCATTATATAATTACTTATGGCTTTAGTTCAAAAGCAAGTATAACTACATCCAGCGTGAGTTATACGATGTTCAAAGATGATTTTATGCTATGTTTACAGAATTCTATTTCCACAAAAAGCGGATTAATTATTGAACCACAGGAATATAGATTAAAAGTTGATTATAATGAAATAAATCCTAATAATATTTTAGCTGCTGCTTCATTTGCACTAATTAATGATATTGATTTAAGTTCATTTGATATAATTAGATAAAGATAAAATTTTTGTGAAGCGGCTTTCAAAAATATGTTTTATATATAGCGCTCTAAATATATTCATAATTTATAGTTTGTTTATGCGGTATATAGCTTTTGGAAAGTAACTTTGCACTTATTTAAGTAAAATTATGTAAAGGTTTAAGTGCGAAACATATAGATTAATACAACATTTGGGGGAAAATAAAAAAAAGCTTCTAAAATTAGGCATTACAGAATATGAATTACAATAGATAAATTTTTTTGATATACAGAAGCCTAAGAGAGGAGAGTGGGGGTCGAGTGGTCGGAAATTTTACTGAAAACAATATGGTGACCATTTCGGGAAAAGTAGTAACTGATTTGAAATTTAGTCATGAGGTCTATGGTGAAGGTTTTTATTCTTTTGAATTGGAAGTTAGGAGGTTAAGTGATAGCTTTGATAATATTCCTGTTACAATTTCTGAGAGATTGATTTATGGAAGTGAATTGAAAATAGGAAATATGATAGAAATAGAGGGTCAATTTCGCTCATATAATAGTTTTAATAGCTTTGGGAATAAACTTTTACTAACTGTATTTGCAAGAGAAATAACTTTTCTAGACTCAGAAAGTAAAATAAAAAACCCAAATCAGATAATTCTCAATGGATTTATTTGTAAACATCCCATTTATAGGACTACTCCGTTTGGAAGGGAAATTGCTGATATACTATTAGCTGTAAATAGAGCCTATAACAAATCTGATTATATTCCGTGTATAGCGTGGGGAAGAAATGCAAGATATTGTAAAGAACTAGATGTAGGTTCGAATGTAAAAATTTGGGGAAGAATTCAGAGTAGAAAATATCAAAAGAAATTTTCTACTGGCGAAATAATTGAAAAGGTTGCATATGAGATATCTATTTCAAAAATGGAAATAGAACACGAAGCTAGTAAGCAGGAAGTAGATGATAATAACGTGGAAGAAAATGAAAGTAGCATTGAAGAATAGTATTTATTACATAATTGAAAATTAAGGTGCAGTAAAATATTTGTTACAGTTTAGAGGTTAAAAACAAAAGGAAAAAGCAGCGAAGGAATCTTAGGGACGGATTCTGATGATTCCGTAGCAAAGCGGAGGACTGAAAGGAAATCAGCAGAACCGTACCCTATGATACCGTAGCGGAAGTATTTGCACTACCTCTGAACTATAACAAATATTTACCTGCTCAAAAATTTTAATAATAAAAATAAGTTGAAATTAATATTGATTTATATTAAATTATAAGTAAAGCTATATCTGAAAATTGTCTTAAAAGATGATTTTCTTTTTTTTGATTTCTTAGTATGAAATATAATAGACTAAAGCAAACGAGTTTAAAGTTCATGAAATTTTGTTTTGGAGAATACAGGTGACTGATGAAAAAAATTGCATGTATAGTAATAAGTAATTGTACAAGAGAATTTGATAGGGTTTATCACTATATAATACCTGATACTTTAGTAGATAAAGTAAATATAGGGATAAGAGTTATGGTTTTATTTGGCAATTCAAATACATTAAAGGAAGCTTATGTTATTGATTTAATAGATCATAGCGATTTTGATAACTTAAAAGAAATATCGAAAATTGTAGATACGGTTCCTATAATTAATTCTAATCTTATTAAGCTTGCAAATTGGATGAAAAAGAGGTTTATTTGTACGTATTATGATGCAATAAAATGTATGATTCCTCCAGGAATAGGCGTAAAAAGCTATAGAACGGTAAGACTTATAAATGATAGCATGGAAATAAATTCAAAGGGAAAAATTATTTTAGATTTATTAGTAGAGAATGGTCATGAATGTGAATATGATATTTTACGGGAAGTCTCAAATATTAAAAACTTTTCAAGAATTATTAAAGATTTACAAACAAAAAATTCTATTGAAATTATAGAGACATTTACGCTGAAAGCTTATGAAAAAAAGGTGAGAGTTGCTTTTTTAAATAAACCCAGAGAAGAAATTAGCGAATTAATTCAAAATGATTCAATTAAAAAGATACAGCACATAAG
>CAZVNH010000303.1:0-3560 GCA_964628575.1 uncultured Thermoplasmatales archaeon
CACCAATAAATTGGATGGTTTGCTATCATTTTAAATTTTTAACTTGACATCGACACTTTTATAATAGGAAGTTTTATATAGGAGAAAATTCGAGCAAAAAAGTCATAAAATATTGTGATTTTTTCACATTATTATGATTTATCATTGTTGTGATATTTATGAGGATTAAAAATTCTACCGGAAGAATTATCGAAACAAATATTTCAGGAAAAACATATAAACCTTTTGCAGGAGCTAAAAAACATAAATATTTCTCCAAGGTATCAAGTCTAACAGAAACATTAAAAAAATGTGGTCTCAAAGACGGTATGACTTTATCTTTTCATCATCAACTTAGAAATGGAGATTATGTAATAAATAGTACTCTGGAAGCAGTGAAAAATCTTGGTGTTAAAAACATAATGATGGCACAAACTGCTATGTTTAATGTCCATAATCCTGTAATTGATTTTATAAAAGATGGAATCGTAAATCGGATTGAAGGAAGTATAAATGGAGTAGTTGGGGATTATATTTCAAGAAATCCATTGCCATATCCTGTTGTTTTAAGATCTCATGGGGGACGATGGGCAGCTGTTAAAACTGGTGAAATTCATATTGATATTGCAGTAATTGCTGCATCTGCTGCTGATGAGCGTGGTAATGCAACAGGAGTTATTGGTGAAAGTGCTTTTGGTCCTATTTCTTATTCTCAGGTTGACTCAATGAAAGCAGATAATGTAATCATTGTAACAGATAATATCGTTGAGTATCCTTCTAAATTACAAGAAATTCAAGAAAGAAATGTAGATTATGTAGCTCAAGTTGACAAAATTGGCGATCCAAAAAATATTATGTCAGGTACAACAAAAATCACTGAAGATTCTATAAAGCTAAAAATTGCTCATGACTGTGTCGATCTAATGGATGCAGCAGGTCTTATAAAGGATGGAATGATTTTTCAATCAGGAGCCGGAGGAATATCACTTGCTGCTATGAAATATCTTGGTGAAAGACTTGAAGAAAAGGATGTTATTGCATCAACAGCAACTGGTGGACTTACTAAGCTTATTTGTGATATATATGAAGCAGGTCGAGTAAAAAATATCTATTATTCTCAAGTGTTTGATGATTATTCTGTAAAATATATTCAAAAAGATTTAGGGCTTCCCGCTGATATTGGTCATTACGCTGATCCTACTTCAAAAGGTAGAACAATCGATGGACTTGATACAGTTGTATTAGGTGCAACTGAAGTTGATACTTGTTTTAATGTAAATGTAAACACTCATAGTGATGGTCGAATGCTTCATGGAATAGGTGGTCATCAAGATACAGCAGCTGGGTCATCTCTCTGTATTATAACCTGTCCAATATTTAGAAAATCGAATCCAATTGTATTAGAAAAAGTTACAACGATATCAACCCCTGGAGATGTAGTTGATGCAATTGTTACTAATGAAGGAATTGCAATTAATCCAAAAAGAACAGATTTAATAGAAAAAATAAAGGGTAAGATTGAAACAACATCAATTGAGGAATTAAAAGACATGGCTTATGATGCTACAGGTGGACCTCAAGAATTAGAATTTGAAGAAAAAATTGTTGGATGTACAAAATGGTTTGATGGAACCATTCTTGATATTATTAAAAAAGTTAAGGGGTTAAATTAAAATGAAATGGTCAACAAAAATTACTAAAGTAGAACCTAATCATCTTGTTACTAAAGGTTATAGACAAGAAGATTTGATAGGTAATATTCCTTTTTCTCATGTTGTCTATCTTCTTCTCAAGGATGAATTACCATCTGAAAGTCATGGTAAAATGATAGATGCAATTCTTACTGCTTGCGTAGATCATGGTGTAACACCACCAACTGCAATGGCATCTAGAATTGTTGCCTCAGGTAGAGTACCTCTTCCAACTGCTGTTGCAGCTGGAGTTCTATCTATTGGAGATGCACATGGTGGAGCAATTGAAAAGGGTGCAAAATTTTTACAAGAAGGAATAAAAAAGATGAAAGATGAAGGTAAAACTATTGATGAAACAGCTAAAATACTTGTATCTGAATCAAGAGAACAGAAAAAACGGATACTTGGTTTTGGACATCGTGTTCATACATCTGATCCACGAACAAAAAAACTTTTTAAACTTGCAGATGAACTAAAAATATCTAGTGATCATATTGCTCTTTCTAAAGCAATTGAAAAGGAACTTATTTCTCAAACAGGTAAAAACCTTCCAATTAATGTTGATGGTGCAATAGCAGCAATTTCATCTGATATGGATTTTGACTGGAGACTTGGAAAAGCCTTTTTCTTACTTGGTAGAGTTGCAGGTTTAACTGCTCATGTTTATGAAGAACAAACACAATATAAACCTATGAGGAAAATGTTTACAGTTGAAAGTGAATATGATGGCCCTGAGGAAAAAAATCTACCATAAATTATGGAGGATGTATTTATGGGAAAAACAATGATTCAAAAAATTTTTGAAAATCATTCAGATCAAGAGGCTATTGTCGGAGAAATAATTGACATTAAAATTGATGTAAGAGTAGCACGTGATTTTGGTGGGGCAAATGTAGTTAAAAATCTTGAAGAAAATAATCTTACACTTGATGATCCTGCTAAAACCTTTTTTACATTTGATTGCAATCCTGGAGGGTGTGATCAGAAATATGCAGTTAACCAGCAGATATGTAGGCAATACGCTAGACGAAATAATGTTAAAATTTTTGATATAGATAGTGGAATCGGTACACATATAGTAATAGATGAAAAAATAGCAAAACCTGGCGGAACAATTGTTTCAACAGATTCACATGCCAATATTTTAGGTGCAATTGGAGCCTTTGGTCAAGGAATGGGTGACAAGGATATTGCTCATGCATGGGCTTATGGAAGAATCTGGTATAAGGTTCCACCAACAATAAAAATAGTTTTAAAAGGAAAACCATCGAAAAATACAAGTGCAAAAGATGTTGTATTAAAGATGCTTGAATATTTTGGAGCAAATGGGCTTCTTGGCTATGCTGCTGAGATATATGGAGAATATATTGATTCTTTATCTCTTGATAGTAGAATTACTATTGCCTCGATGGCGACTGAAATGGGTGGAATAATAATCCTTTTCCCTTCAGAAAATGGTGTAAAAGCAGATAATGATGCCTCATATGAAAAAATAGAAGAAATTGATATAGAAAATCTTCAACCAATGATTTCTAGACCTGGACATCCTGAAGATGTGATAAAAGTTGATGAAATAAAAGATGAAAAGGTTGATTCAGGTTTTATAGGTTCTTGTACAAATGGTCGAATTGAGGATATGAGAGCTGTTGCAAAAATTTTAAAAAACCGTAAAATCGCTCCGGGAAGAGTTCTAAAAATCGTTCCGTCTACAGATAAAATTTGGAAGAAATGTTTAGATGAAGATCTTATTAAAATATTTAAAGATGCAGGTGCCCTAATTGGTTCAGCCGGTTGTGCAGGATGTGCAGCTGGTCAAATAGGTCAAACAGGTCTTAAAGAGGTTGCAGTATCATCAGGTAATCGTAATTTTTTAGGTAAACAGGGAAAAGG
>CAZVNH010000304.1:0-3551 GCA_964628575.1 uncultured Thermoplasmatales archaeon
TCTTAATATAGATGCATAAATAATTAATACCAAGGAGATTGCTGTAATCATAAACAAGAAGCTAAGTATAAATGGTTGAAGTATTGAAGATAATTCATTCAAATTATATCCATAATGAGCAAATAATCCTTTTTTTATGAAACTATAAAAAAAGTAAATTTGTAGTCCAATTAGAGATAAAAGTAATAATGTTACTCCCATTGGCGTGTTTTTAATCTTATATAATTTTTCTTTATTCATATAATTTCCTCCTGAAAATCAAACTTACAGGTCCTAAGAATAATATAGCGCTTAAGAAGCTGGTAATAAACCAGAAGATCCCTCCATCCTGTTTTTCTATTCTTTCCTCTTTTGATACATCTTGGGATTCATATATTTCTATTGTTAATTCTGTTTCATCTGAAGTTATATGTCCATCAAATGCTCTTACTCTGATTGTTTTTAATCCAGAAGTATTCCAACTATGAATCAGTGAAAACGTTTCTTTATTTTGAACTGATTCACGAATAGTTGTTGATCCATCATCCCAATAGACTAATATATGTAATTCATCACCATCATCATCTTGAGGAGTTATTGTAAATGTAATATTTTCATCGACTGAACCGTTTTCAGGACCCTTTATTACAGGTTTTTTAGGTGGATTATTTGGTTTAAATCTAATATCTGCTGTTGTATAATTTTCGTTTGTTGCTCCTTTTTCATCCTCTACTGTTAATATTATCTCATATACTTTTACTTCTGAATATATATGTGTTACTTTTTCTCCATATCCAATGATCCCATCGCCAAAGTCCCATGTATAATTTACGATTGATCCATCCGCATCTGAGCTTTTTGTACCATCAAATGTTAATTCAACATCAATATATCCTTCATATGGGCCTCCAGAGTTTGCCACAGGTTCTATATTTTCCTCTTTATCTTCTGAGCTTGAGTGTCCATATGAGTACCAGCCACTCCCACCACCATTATTATTGTTTCCTCCATTGTTTTCATTACTATCTCCTGGACTGTCTGGATCTAAATAATCAGGTATTCCATCATCATCTGTATCATCATTTGTCGGATCACCATCTTCATTTACATCTTCATCAATTGTTGGCAATCCATCTCCATCATCATCTGAATCATGATAATCAGGTATGTCATCACCATCTGTATCGTCATTTGATGGATCTTCATCCTCATCAATATCCTCTATATCATCAGGAACATTATCATTATCGTCATCTTCATCGACACAATCAGGAATAAAATCACCATCAAAATCATCTGGTATACTTTCTGCATCTTGCGGATCTGAACCGCATATTGTTTCATTTATGTTTGAGTATCCATCTCCGTCTATGTCTTCGTCTTCGTTGTCTGGTATTCCATCGTTGTCATCATCGTCATCACAGGTATCTCCTATGCCATCGTTATCATTATCTTTTTGGTCGGGATTATATATAAATGGACAGTTATCCTCAGAATTATTTACTCCATCATCATCAATGTCACCATAAGGGCCATCCTCATCATTTGGATCTAAATAATTTGGAATTTCATCGCCATCATTATCATTAGTACCTTCATCGCTATCAGAATAACCATCACCATCTGAATCAGAATCATGATAATTTGGTAAACCATCTTCATCTACATCATGACCAAATTCATAACCATCTGCTAATTCATCTGCAGTCGGAATCTCATCTCCATCATCATCAGGATCCTTATAATTAGGAATTCCATCTTCATCTGTATCATCGTTATTTGGATTTCCATCATTGTTTAAATCTTCTTCTCTATTTAGAAGTCCATCTCCATCATCATCGCCTTCTGGATCATAACAACAAGTTACAATTAGATCTGTTTCATCAACATCAGTTGCTCCTTTGTTATCAGTTACTTGTAATACGACTTTATAATTACCTTCTGTAAGTAGAATTTTGATTATGGGTTCATTACCAATTGTTTCAGGAAAATATTCGCCATTTGAAATACTCCAACGATATTCAATAATATCTCCATCAGGATCAAAGCTATTACTTCCATCAAGAATTATCTCTTCGTTTACACATCCTTTATATGGTCCTCCGGTATCAGCAACAGGAGGCATATTAATAGGATCACAATCCACACCAATAAGTGGTTGTACAAAACTAATCTCTGCGTTATATGTTTTGACTTTTGCTACAGTAAATTCACTAAAAATACTATAATGATTATTTGGACATACATAAAATTTTATTTTATCAAAAATAAAGTTATTCTCTACAGCTGAATAAGGTGGATATACTACAACACCATTACCTGAACCAATTTTTTCTTTTGCTATAAAATGAAAATGATGAACAAGCTCTGTTTCTAAGTATATATTTGCGTCTCCTTCTTCATTAACCATTCTGCCTTGATAGCTTTCATTAAATAATGATCTGATTTCAAAGTAACGAAGTCTTTGAGGTTCTTCAAATGATATCTCAATAAATTCCATTCTATTAACGCTATCTATCTCGTCTTGTTCTAATCCTTCAACACCAAGACCTCTTGTTCCTCTATGCGTTAGATTTGCAGGTTCAGCATTACAACAACAGGTACAATCTATATAGTTGCAGTCACATATACAATCAGGACTTGGAATAATTCTGTTACCTGTTACAATTGCTTTACCATTTAAAAGCGACCAGCTACTAACTCTAAGGTTTACCATAGTATCATCTGTTGACCAAATACTACAGTCCCTTTTTTCATAAGGATCTGGTCTACATGCTATTGCTATTTCTTCAATTACTACAAATACTGTAAAGATTAACATAAGCATTATTATTATCGCAATAATTTTTTTATTCATATAGCATCACTCCTACTTTTTTCCACGATTAGCTTCATCTACAGTTTTTGTGATCATTGATTTATAAGGTTTGTTTGACAATTGTTATCCAAACAATAACATTAAATAATTAAAAATTTTTTAAATATATATTAAATTACTAATATTATTAAATTATTTAAAAATAATATAATTTTAAACAAAACTACAAATATCAGAAATTATTTTACTATAATAAAGCGGGTGAGGTTTAAATTATTCAAAATTAGGGGAGAGATTTAAATATAAGAAATATATATTAAAATGAGAAAATATAAAAAATGGGATAAAATGTGGTACATTATTCTAATGATAATAACAGGTATTTACCTTTACCTTAATTTCTTAATGCCCGGTGGAGGAATATTTGAAACATATGTAATAAGACCACTGATATGGATAGGATTAGCAATAATAACTTTTATAATTGCTCATAATGAAGGATTAAATATCTTAAAATTCAAGAAAATAAGAAGATGGTATCTTGGAAAAAATCCTATACAAGCAGGTTTACTATTAGGAGGATTTCAAGTATCTCTTTTGATAATAGTAGGAATTTTCTTTGGTTTTGGAAGGAGTCCATACTCTTTTACCCCTTTTTTTCTTATGATAAACATTTTCTTTGTAGGTTCTTTTGTTGTTGGAACTGAAATAAGTAGAGCATATTTAATAAAGAAAAGTACAACAAGTACAAGGA
>CAZVNH010000305.1:0-3538 GCA_964628575.1 uncultured Thermoplasmatales archaeon
CCATCGACCTATACCAATTACTCCAACTTTAATTTATATCACCTATTGTAAAACTCATGTATTTTCTCACATATGTATTTTATCTGATCATTTGTAAGACCTGGAAACATTGGAAGATCTATTGCTTTATTGCTTAGTTCTTCACTTTTTGGAAAACTACCTTCTTTATATCCAAACATATTTTTATATAGTGGCTGGTATGGAATTGGAGTTGGATAATGTATAAGACAAATTATTTTATTATCTCTTAAATATTTTAACAATTCATCTCTTTTTTCTGCTTTTAATTCAAATAAATGGTATGCTGGTTTTTTAATATCTGAATCTTTTGGAGGAAGAACAATTTCTTCAACATCACCGAGTGAATTATTATATTTTCTTGCAATATTCCGTCTTTCTTCAATCCATTTTGGAAGATGTTTTAACTGAACACGACCTATTGCTGCATTAACTGTATTTAGTCGAGCTGTGTATCCAAGCATTGTATGAACATCCTTTGGATATTGTCCATGATTTCTAAGAAGTTTAATTTTTTCCGCGATTTTTTCATCATCAGTTGTTACCATTCCACCGTCACCACAGACAGTCATATTTTTAGTTGAATAGAAACTAAAACAACCCATCATACATAATGAACCTGTTTTTTTACCCTTATAACTTGCACCATGGGATTGAGCACAATCCTCGATTACAAATAAATTGTTTTCATCAGCAATCTCTTTTATTTCATCCATATCAACTGGATGACCATATAAATCAACAGGCATGATGCCTTTAGTTCTTTTATTTATTTTTTCTGGAATTTGATTAAAATCAATTATATATTCATCATTTATATCACAAAAAATTGGAACTCCATTTGCATGAAGTACAGAGTTAGATGTTGCAATGTAGCTACTTGCGACAGTAATAACTTCGCTTCCAACAGATAAATTTACTGCAAGAAGTGATAGATGTAGAGCATTTGTCCCAGAGCTAACACTAACAGCATGTTTTGTTCCAATAAATCTAGCAAAATCTTCTTCAAATTTGTCAACTGATTCTCCAAGTATATATCGTTCATTTCTTAGAGCGTTTATTGCAGCTTCTTCCATTTCTTTGTTAAATACTGGATTTGCAGGAGGAATTACATCCATTTTTTTATCACCAATCTATTTCTTTAACAGGTTTTGCAGGATTTCCAGCAATAAGGGTATTAGCAGGAACATCTTTTATTACAACTGAGCCTGCGGCAACCATTGCTTTTTCACCAATTGTAATACCGCAGAGAATAACTGATCCTGCACCAATAGATGCTCCTTTTTTAACTATTGTCGGAATAGTTTTCCAGCCAGGGTTTATTGCTCTGGGTTTTAAATCATTTGTAAAACAAACATGCGGTCCAATGAAAACCTCTTCTTCAATTGTAACACCTGCTGGGATAAAAACAAAAGCTTCTATTGCACAGTTGTCACCAATTTTTACATCTTTTTGAATCTCAACAAAAGCTGCGATTTTACAATTTTTCCCAATTTTACATCCATAAATATTAACATAATCACGAATTATTGTGTTTTCACCAATATCTGAGTTTTCAACAATATAATTTTTGGCAAGAATTTTCATCGGTTCGGCAATACAGAAATAGTTTATCAATATTTTTATTACCTATTAATAAAGTTACTAAATTCTTCAAGTGCTTCAGGATTTCCAATATGATAAAAACGTTTATCAACAATATATGCAGCTAGATTATTTTTTTCGATAAGCTTAGAAAAGAAATCACCAGTAGAAAAGAACTCATTTTTTGGAACGAACTGAAGAGTTTTTTTATTAATTATACTTGTACCATAATCAATATAGATCATTTCTTCAGATCTTTCTTTTATTTTATATCCAACAACCATATTATCTTTAACAATTAAGTTGCTTTTATCATATTTATCCATATTTTTATAAACAACCATACAAGCAGGTTTGTTTTTTTCTTTATAAAAATCATAAACTTTGTTATAATCAACTGAAAGATATGAGTCACCATACATTATAAAAAATTCATCTTCTAATAGAGATTCAGCGTTTTTTAAAGCGCCAATTGGTCCAAGTAATTTAGCTCCATCATAACTATATTTTATGTTTACATTAAATTTTGAACCATCATGAAAATACCTTTCAATTTCTTCAGATAGATGTCCAACACATAATAAAATATCTTTGATATTGTATTCTTTTAAATTGTTTATTTGATACCAGAGAAATGGTTTATCATTTATATTAATCATGGATTTTGGAGTGCTTTTTGAAAGGTCTCCAAGTCTTGTTGCAAGTCCTCCACAGAGAATTACCATTTGCATTAAAAAACCCTAGATAATTAATGATTTATTATATGATATTTTGGTCTAATAATTTATTAATTACTTTTAATATATTTTCTTTTCTGCCTGTTTAAATTCGTCCCATGCTTTATCAAATTCTTCAAGAGTTGAAACAGTTCGCTCGTGATATGGCATTTGCTTTAATATTTTATAAGGAATTGTAATAATATTAGGATTTGCTGAAACGATTTCAATAACATCAGATGGATTACGAATACTTCCAACTATTAACTTTGTTTTATATCCACCATTGTCAATTATTTCACGTGATTGACGTACCACTTCAATTGGGTCTGTACCGCTATCACGAATACGATTGAAAAATAGGCTTGCATATGATGCCCCTGCTGTTATTGCAAGAAAAGCCTGGTTAACACTCATCATAGCTGTAACATTTGTTTTGATTCCTTCTCCTTCAAGAATCTTTACTGCTTTTAATCCATCACCATCAGGTAGCATCGGAACTTTAATTATAACATTATTACCCCATTTGCTATATTCACGGGCAGTTTGAATTAACTCATCAAGATGATTTGGTCCTTCAAGACTTACAGGATAGGGTTCAACAATTTTTAAAATCTTTTTAGATTGTTCTTCAAAGTTACAACCTTTCTCTTTGAGAAATATCTTCTGGTTGGTTGTAACACCTGTAAAGATACCCCATTTAAGAATTTCATTTATTTCATCTATATTTGCTGTGTCAAGAAATATTTCTGTCATTTTCCCATCACTTCTTTTTCTATAATTAAAGATGCTTTATATAAATTTGGTGCTATGAAGTCAGGTTTTGTATTATTGATATCGCATAGTTCACAAAGTTCACATTTCATTCTACCAATAAGAATAGTTTTGCAACCTACTGTTTGACCAGCTTTAATATCAGTTATTCCATCACCTATCATCCAACTCTTTTGAAGGTTGATATTATGATCCTTTGCAGCTTTTAAAATTAAACCTGGTTTTGGTTTACGGCAATCACAAACCATTGTATACTTCTCAATTTTTCCATCAGGATGATGTAGACAATAATAATCAGCATCTATTGATAGATTTTTTTTCAATTTCTCTTGGATTTTTTCAAAAGTATGCATATCATAGTTACCTTTAGCAACACCTGGTTGATTTGAAACAACTATTATCTTAAAACCAAGAGAATGTAATTTTTCTATTGCTTTATCTACATC
>CAZVNH010000306.1:0-3535 GCA_964628575.1 uncultured Thermoplasmatales archaeon
AACTAATCCCAACCATCCCTGGGCTTCGCTTGGTTTGGCCCAGGCATTGTATGAAGCGGGACACCTGGACGATGCTGTTGAAGCATTTGAAGATGCCTTGCGGCGGGGGAATGAAGCTGCCAGGGATGGACTGGTTGAAGCAATTTATACCTTGGCGAATGTGCGGGCCAAGGAGAAAAAATGGGCTGAAGCCATCAACTTCTTTAACCGCGCTCTGGCCCTCCGACCTGACCGTGATGACATTCGAGAACAACTCAAACAAACAGAAGCTAAAGCAAAACAACAAAGAACTCTTTATGATATAGAAATGATGGAAGAAACAGGTTTTTGTAAAGGAATAGAAAATTATTCTCGACATTTTGATGGGCGAGAACCTGGAGAAAAACCATATTGTTTTCTTGATTATTTTCCAGATGATTTTTTAATGTTTATTGATGAAAGTCATAGAACAATACCTCAAATTCATGGAATGAATCAAGGAGACTACTCAAGAAAAAAATCATTAATTGAATATGGTTTTAGACTTCCAAGTGCATTTGATAACCGTCCATTAACATTTGATGAATTTTCAAATTATATGAAAAATGTTATCTTTGTCTCAGCAACACCAGGTGATTATGAGCTTGGAATATCACAACAAATTGTTGAACAAATAATAAGACCAACAGGTCTTATCGATCCGCCATGCGAAATTAGACCTATAAAAAACCAGATAAATGATCTAATATCAGAGATTAATAAAACAATAAAAAGAGGAGATCGCGTTCTTGTTACAACTTTAACAAAAAGACTTGCCGAGGAACTATCAGAGTTTCTTGCCGATAAAAAGATTAAAACCCGTTATCTTCATGCAGAAATAGATACACTTGAAAGATCAGAAATAATAAGACAGCTCCGTCTTGGTAAATTTGATGTTTTAGTAGGAATTAATCTATTAAGAGAAGGAATTGATATTCCAGAGGTTGGATTCATTGGAATACTAGATGCAGACAAAGAAGGATTCCTTCGTGATCATAGAAGTCTAATTCAAATAATAGGAAGAGCAGCACGTAATGTCAATTCAAAAGTTGTTCTATATGCAGATAATATTACAGAATCAATTAGAATTGCTCTTGATGAAACAAATAGAAGAAGAGCAATACAAGTTAATTTTAATAAAAAGCATAATATAAAACCAACAACCATTATAAAACCAATAAAAGAAAAAATAACTGATGTAAAGGATATCAAACATATTCCAAAAAAGGATCTTCCAAATATGATAGTTGATCTAGAAATACAAATGAAGAAAGCATCAGAAGAATTAAATTTTGAAAAAGCAATTATTCTTAGAGACAGAATAAATAAATTCAAACAAATTTTAAACAAGTAAATAGTAACATGTTTTATAAATTAATAATTTATTTTCATATTGAAATTTCAGGGATAAAGGATGAAAGATTCAAATAGAGGATTAATAGATACAATAAAAAGAATAAGAGTAAAAAAAAGAGAAAAAAAACCAAAGAAAAATATTATTAAAAACGAAAAAATAAAGATAAATAGAAAAACAGAGCCAATAAAAAATATAGAGATTAAGTCAAACAGTAAGAAATCAAAAAAAAGAATATTTTATGGTTTAAGAATTAAATCTGATGGAAAAAATAAGGAAGAGTTTAAAGAAGAAAAAGAAAAAAAACAAAAAATTAAAACAATTGGATCTAAAAAAGGTAATTATATAATATTTGATCATGAACTAACTGAGTTTGAATATAAATTAAGATATCTTAATCTTAAAGATATCACTGGTAAAGAATATGGACGACTTTTTCCACCAATAAAAAGTAAATTAATAATAGTAGATAATGATGGGAGAAAATATTCAATTATCAGAGCAGGAAATAATCAAATCTCAGGTGATCTTTATCTATTTTTTAATCAGAACAATATAAAACCAGGTGATATCTTTTCAATCGAATATGACCGTGAAGAATATTCAGAAGAAGGCAAGCATATAATTCACTTTATTATAAAAAAATAATTATTTTTTACTAATTTAAAAATTTATTAAAAATATCTTTTTGACATTTTAACACGATGAGTTTAAATAAAAGACATTGACAAATAATATCATGATATGGATGGTCAGGGGAAAAAAATTTAATGAAAAAAATTTGGATAACTGGCTTTATTATATTAAAATATTAAATAAAAGAAATCAAAAAAAATAATTATAACCATCCATTAAAATTTAGAAGGAAAAAATATGAAAAAGAAATGTATTGATAAATTAAAAGGAAAAGAATGTAAAATCATTTCTCATGAGCCAGGTGAAGAAAAAGCCCATGTTATTTTTGGTATGATTTCTGATATAGATCATGAATCAGGATTTATTTATATAGAATCTGATCAAGGTGTTGGTTGTATTAGTATCAACTCAATTGAAGCAATAAAACCTAATAACAAAAAACACTAATAATTACTATTCTTTATATTTTATATTTGAATTATTCCGATATCTTCTGCATATTCTTTTACAGTTAATACCTCTTCAAGATTAACTCTTCTATTTATATCCTCATAATCATATGCCTTATATTCAGGTCTGTATTGACCCATAATATTGACAAGTGATTTGGGAATAGTATTAGAAATCCATTCCAAAATCGATTTTGAGCAACACTCAATATGGTTAGGCATTACAAGATGACGGATTATCAATTCACTATTTTCATATGCAAGTTTATGATTTCTCTTAATAATTTCTAAGTAATTTTCGACTTTTGATAATCTTTTAGCACATCTATTATTTCCATATTTAAAATCTGTAAGATAAAGATCTATTACACCATTAAGAAGCTTCATCGTCTCATTCGAGCAATACATATTTGAATTCCATATCTGAGCAATATTATCATTGCATTCTTTTAAAACCTGTAATATAAAGAGCAAATTAGGCGTTGGATCTCCACCAACCCAGTTCACATTTTTAGAACCTTGTTTTTTTCTTTTATGTATAATTTCTGAAATTATTTTAGGTTTTACATCCATTCCTATTGCTTCTTGACTAATATCCCAATTTTGACAGAATACACAATGAAAAGTACATCCACTAAAAAATATTGTATGTGAGGGAATTAGTATTTGTTCTTCTCCCATATGTAAAAATTCTGATGATACAGCTGAGTGTTTTACTTTACAATTTCCTATATCTATATTTCTATCTATACTGCATCTTCTTTCACAAAAACAACAATTTTTATAAATTCTTTCTGCAAGCTCAATTTTAAGATCAAGAAGAGAATCTTTAAAATCCAAATCAGAGACACTTTTTTTGTTAATTGTTTTATCATGTATCTTCCATAGTTTTTCTGTAGAATCAGATTTACTAAAAGATACTTTTAGTTTTTTACTCATTATATATTTCGCTTTTTGTTTTTTATTTAAAATATTATAGTAGTTTGATAAAATTTTACCAAAGTTGTTCATAATCAAAAAAAATGAAGAAAAATGAGGTTTATACTGTTTCCTCTATCATTGGTCTCATCTGTTTATC
>CAZVNH010000307.1:0-3528 GCA_964628575.1 uncultured Thermoplasmatales archaeon
GGATTACATGGTGTTGGTGTTTCCTGTGTAAATGCACTTTCTGAATGGCTTGAAGCATATGTTCGACGTAATAATAAAGAATATTATCAAAAATATGATCATGGAGTACCTGTTTCACCAATAAAAGAAATCGGAGAAACATCAAAAAAAGGAACAGCAATTAAATTTTTACCAGATCCTAATATATTTGAAACAACAGATATAAAATTCGATACAATTACAACTCGTTTAAAAGAACTTGCTTTTTTAAATGCTGGCCTTTTGATAGAATTATTTGATGAAAGAAGTAGTAAAAATGAAACATACAAATACGATGGAGGAATTAAAGAATTTGTTTTACATATTAATCGTAATAAAACATCACTTCATCCAGATCCTATTTATTTATATGCTGAAAAAGAAGATTTTGAAGTAGAAATATCAATACAATACACTGATGGATATACTGAAAATATCTTTACTTTTGCAAATAATATCAATACTCATGAGGGAGGAACACATCTATCAGGTTTTAAAGGTGCATTAACTCGTGTATTAAACGATTATGGTCGAAAAAACAATATGTTTGACCAAATTGATTTTAGCCTTAGTGGTGAAGATTGTCGTGAAGGAATAACTACAGTAATATCTGTTAAAGTACGTCATCCTCAATTTGAAGGACAAACAAAGACTAAACTAGGTAACTCAGAGGTTCGTGGTATAGTTGAAAGTCTCACTAATGAAAAACTATCAGAGTTTTTTGAGGAAAATCCAGTTGTTGCAAGAACGATTATTGATAAAGCAATTACAGCAAGTAGAGCAAGAGATGCAGCAAGAAAAGCACGAGAACTTACTCGACGTAAAGGGCTTCTTGAATCATCTGCCCTCCCTGGAAAACTTGCAGATTGCAGCTCTCGAGATCCTAGTCAAACAGAGTTATATATTGTGGAGGGAGATTCTGCAGGTGGAAGTGCAAAGCAAGGTCGTGATCGGGAGTTCCAAGCTATTCTTCCACTTCGTGGTAAAATCCTTAATGTTGAAAAAGCAAGAATGGATAAAATCCTTAAAAATAATGAGATACTTGCACTTATCACAGCTATTGGTACAGGTATTGGTGAAGAGTTTGATATTGAAAAAGCTAGATATCATAAAATAATAATTATGACAGATGCTGATGTCGATGGTGAACATATTCGTACTCTTCTATTAACATTTTTCTTCCGCTATATGAGACCATTAATTGAAGAAGGATTTTTATATATTGCCCAACCTCCACTTTATAAACTTACCAAAGGAAAACAAGTGATATATGCATATACAGAACAAGAAAGATTGAAAAAAATCCAAGAACTAGGAGAATCAGGAATTGGAACACAGAGATATAAGGGTCTTGGAGAAATGAATCCAAACCAATTGTGGGAAACTACAATGGATCCTGATAATAGAATGACATTAAAAGTTGCAGTTGATGATGCTGTAGAAGCAGATGAACTTTTTACAATTCTTATGGGTGAAAAAGTAGAACCCAGACGTGAATTTATTGAATTACACGCTAAAGAGGTGACAAATCTAGATATTTAAGGTGATTTTATGACTGATGAGGAACAGCCAAAAAAAGAATATATAAGACCACTCGAATCAGAGATGAAACGTGCATTTATAGATTACTCAATGAGCGTAATTATGAGCAGAGCATTACCTGATGTTCGTGATGGACTCAAACCAGTGCACAGACGAATTCTATATGCAATGAATGATATGGGACTTACAAGTAGAAGCTCATATAAAAAATCTGCAAGAGTAGTTGGAGAATGTTTTACTAATGATACTATGGTTTTAACAAAAACAGGATTAAGACCAATACAAGAAATAAAAAAAGGAGACAAAGTATATACTCAAGATAGTATTGAAAAAGTCAAAGAACTTTATATAATGCCCAAACGGGAGTTGTTAAAAGTCTCTTTAGAAAACGGAATAGAAAATAAGGTTACAAAATCTCAAAAATTTAAGATTTTAACTAAAGATTGGAAATTTATTTGGAAAGAAGCAAAAGATCTGGAAAATGATGATTTTATTGTTGTAAAATTTGATTACCCAGATATTAAAGATTGTGTTAGATTAAATAATAAAAATATAACAAAATGTAAATTTTTAAATGAAAATATAGGATATTTACTAGGGATTTTTTTAGCAGATGGATGGATTTCAGAAGATTATAGTAAAAAAAGACATCCAAGAATTTGTTTTTATGGTGGAACTAATAAAGAAATCGCAGAAAAAATAGTTCAAATCTTGGAAAAGGAATTTAATTATAAAGCATCAATTGAAGAAAAAGAATACAAATTGAAATTAAAGGAGAAAAGATGTATTTACTATATCAGAGTTAATAGAAAAGAAATTAATGATTTTTTTGTTTCAAATTTTGATTTAAAAAATGTGAATGCTTTTACTAAAAATATACCTCAGCAGATTTTTAATTCACCTCAAAAAGTAATATATTCGTTTATTTCAGGATTGATAGATGGAGATGGCTCAATACATAAAAACCGAAACATGATTCATTATGGATCAATCTCTGAAAAAATGGTTAATCAGTTGATGATTCTACTTCAGCATCAAGGAATTTTTAGTACAAAACATTGTTTAAAAAATTTAAAACAGCGTTTTATAGATAATAGGAAAATAGTTGATAACCATCCATTTTATAATTTAGAGTTTTATGGAAATGATGCAATAGAATTAGCAAAAAAATTAGATTTAATTTGCACTAGAAAAAAAATATTAGCTAAAAGATTAGCAAACGGAAAACAAACAAAAAGAGATTCATGGTCTAAATATGATGTTATACCATATGCAGGAGAGCAGATTTTTGGAGAATTAAGTAACTATCATTTAGGTAGTGGATGGTATAAAGACATAAACGAGGAAAAATTCCGAAGCGGGATTAAATATCCCAACGGTTGTAAGATAAGATACTCAGCTAATCTTAAAACAAAATCCTTACATCTGTTACAGATCAACCAATGGGGAATCAAGGATAAACTAGAAAGAATTGGATCTGATATAAATGGATTTATAGAACATATCCTTGAAGATAAAATTACTTTTTTAAGAGTATCTTCAGTAGAAACAATCGAAGCACAAGAAACATATGATATCCAAGTTGAAAATGAGCATGAATTTGTTGCAAATGGAATGATTTCACATAATTGTTTAGGTAAATATCATCCACATGGTGATCAAGCAGTATATGACTCTATGGTTCGTATGGCACAGGATTTCTCACTTCGTTATCCTTTAATAGATGGTCAAGGTAATTTTGGCAGTGTTGACGGTGATTCAGCTGCTGCTATGCGATACACGGAAAGCCGTCTTGCAAAAATATCTGCTCTAATGCTTCAGGATATCGAAAAAGACACAGTTGATTGGACAGATAATTTTGATGGAAGTCTCAAAGAACCAATTATGCTTCCTGCAGTTCTTCCACAGCTTTTAATTAATGGCGCATCAGGAATAGCTGTAGGAATGGCGACAAATATGGCACCACAT
>CAZVNH010000308.1:0-3527 GCA_964628575.1 uncultured Thermoplasmatales archaeon
CCAGGCTGTGTTATAGGCGGGTGTCATAACAGTATGTTTAATGTATCGAGCCTTGCTACAACCAAAGAAGTAGGAGGAATTCAAAATCCATTATTTGATAAATTTATGTGGACATATGGAGTTCCAATAGCAGAGTGCTTCTCTTGGAATCTTATTACACTTACTAAAGGAGGAACAATAGCAACCCTCGGAAATACTGGTCTAGGATACGGTGCAGTTGGAGACAATGGAGATCAAGATGGTGATGGAGTAGATCTACCAGATACACTCGAAGCAGTAGGTGGATATCAGATTATCAATTTCTATAAAACAATAGACGAAGGAAAAGAATATCTTGGAGAAGCTTGGGGTGGAGCACAAAAGAAATACCTTGACACCTACCCAGGAATGGATGATCAAACAGACTGTAAAACAGTAGAACAATGGCCAATACTTGGAGACCCAAGTCTAAAGATTGGTGGATACCAAGTTGATGGAAAAGCAAGACCTCGAATAATCGAAGATTACCCACTGTTATCATGGTTGTTTAATCTACCAATATTTCAGAAGATAACAGAGCTTTTCTAACTAAACCAAAAATCTCTCTTTTTTTCTTTTTTTTAGTTTAGTTTTATGTTATAAATAAATATATAAGTAATAAAATGATTTATAATTACGATAATTTTCTATGCGGAGGTAATTGAAAAATGAAAAAAATAACATATTTTGTAGTAGGACTATTTATTTTTAGTAGTTTTGCTGCAATAAGTATAGGGGAAGAAGAGGCTAATGAATCGTATATTTCTTTAAAATGTAATTTTCAGGACCTAAAAATAATTGAAAATACAGAATTTATTGATGTTGAAATAGATGGAACAAATAATTACATGTTTCAATCAGGTAAACCACTTCTACCTATTCGTACAGAAGTAATTTATTTACCATTTGGAGTGAAAATAACAGATATAAAATGTGAAGTAAAAAATATAGACACAAAGGTAATAACAAGTAAAATAACACCTACACCAGCATCTTATATCAAAGATACCGTTGTTACAAGTACTGAAACAACAGTTGATGAAAACATATACAACTCAGCAGAATTCTATCCAAATGATTGGTTTTCATATGATGTTGGAGTAGGTCTTGATGAAAACATGGAACATAAAACAATACTAACAATACATACCTTTCCGATTAGATACAGTCCAGCTTTAAATAAGATACAATATGCTGAACAAATTGATGTAAAATATAGTTACAGTCCACCTGATAATGATCCATTTCCTACAAATACAGAGTATGAGCTTGTAATAATTGCACCTGAAAGTTTTCAAAATGATTTACAACCTCTTGTTACTCATAAAGAAAAACATGGTATAAGTACACTTTTTATGCAAGTTGAAGATATCTACAGTCAATATCCAGGTCATAATGATAAACCAGAGCAAATTAAATATTTTATAAAGGATGCTATCGAAACATATAATACAAAATATATCCTTATTGTTGGAGGATTAAAATCCTGGATTTACGCCAATCCTCGGGATGATGTAAATAAAGGAGTATCAGGATGGCATGTTCCTGTAAGATATTCTAATCTTAAAGAAGGAGAACCAGGATATCTATGTGATCTATACTATGCCGATATTTATAAAGAGGGAGGAGTTTTTGACAACTGGGATTCAAATGGCAATGGTATATACGCTGAATGGTCTGGATTTAAAAAAGATACACTTGATTTATATCCAGATGTTGCCTTAGGACGTCTTGCTTGTAGAAATAAAAACGAAGTAAAGATTGTTGTTGATAAAATTAAAACATATGAAGATGGAACAGATTCATGGTTCAAAAAAATAATTGCAGTCTCAGGAGATGGTTTTTTAGATCAAGAAGACCTTGACATACAATGGGATACAAATAGTCTTCCTGATGGAGAGTATACAATTTATGCTCAGAGTAAAAATCCAGATGGAACTAAAGGACCTGTCGATGAAATACCAATAACAATAGATCGATCAAAAGAAACCCAATTAACTTTTAACCATGATGATCATCTTACAACAGGATTAAAATATCCATTTGATCCTGTTGCAGAGATAGTATCTGTTTCAGATGGTGATATTCTTGGAAATACAGATTTTGAATATATTCCTACAGGTAACCAAGCTTATCTAAACTCACAACTTCACTGGGCAGATATTGAATTTAAAAGTGGAATACTGCATATACGTGGTAAAACCTATGATCCAAAACCTTATGGATATACAACAGATTTGAGTGTTTGGGTAGAAAACAGTGCTCAAGAAAAAGTTTTTGAAGATGAGCGACTTGATAGTCAAACATATTTCGAAGGTGAATGGACAACAGGTGAACAACTACTACATGATAGAGGAGGAGGACTTTACTATATGCCTAATGATTTTACAAAAGAAATACTATGGACATCAAATGGAAAATGGACTGATCAAACACAGGTAATAAACGCAATTAACAAGGGTGCTGGATTTGTATTCTTCTCAGGTCATGGAAGCCCAGGATGGTGGGGAAACCACTTTCCAGGAATACCAGGAAATAGACATATAGGTGAAACAGAAGGGCTTTTAGTATTTGATTTTTCAGGATCACCATTTTTACCAATGGATAAACTATCAAACGATTATAAAAATCCAATAGTTGTAGTAGGTGGATGTCATAACAGTATGTTTAATATTTCATTGATACCATCGATTATTGATAAAACAAATGCTATGATGACACACAGCTATGGTCGTCCTACACCTGAATGCTGGAGCTGGTATATAATAAGTCGATCTAAACGTGGGGCAATTGCATCTATAGGTAATACAGGATACGGTTATGGAACACTTGGTGAATGGTGTACAGTGGGAGGACTTGATAACTATATTACTACAGAATTTTTCAAACAATACGGTCAAGAGGGCTATGACATACTTGGTGAAACATATAGTCAGACATTAACTGAATATATATATCACTTTAGAACAGTAGGTGACCCAGATACTCCATGGGATAACGGGCATGAAAAAACAGTACAGCAATGGGTATTACTTGGAGATCCAAGTCTAAAAATCGGAGGTTACGAATCATCAAATGAATTAACAATCAAGGTTAGTGGTAGTGGAGATGCAGATGGAAAACCAGGATCATCAATTAGACTTCAAGCAATAGTAGAAGAAGAACCAATATCCTATAATTGGGATCTTGATAATGACGGAGAATACAATGATGCTACAGGAAAAAGCATTACCGAAAAATGGAATGAGCCAGGTGTATACTATGTAAGTGTAAAAGCAACATACAACAATGGAGAAGAAATCTATCAGACAATAGTTGATATAGAAAATGAAGCTCCAAATAAACCAAGTAAAGCATCAGGTATGTCCTCAGTAAGAACTGGAACAGAGTATACATATACATCAACAGCATCAGATTCAAACAACGAAGAGATATACTATTTATTTGACTGGGGTGATGGAGAAGTAAGTTATTCAGGTCCACATAAATCTGGAGAAACAGGTAGAGCA
>CAZVNH010000309.1:0-1451 GCA_964628575.1 uncultured Thermoplasmatales archaeon
TATATCTCCAAAACTAACATATTGCGTAGACCAGTTTTTCGGGAGAAGGTCACGCTATTTCATTTATATATACTCTTTGTCTTTTTATTTTCCGTTTTTGGGTCTTTTAATGAATTAACGTATATAATAATCATAATAACTGCAGATATACCACATAAATAAAACCCACTTTGTTGATTGTAAATATTAGCGATAATACCGGCAGCAACCGGCAATGTTGTCCCCCCAAGGCCAGAAAAGGCTAACATGACATTAAACGCTGATACAGTTGATCCTTTAACTTTGCTAGCAACCGTATCCATTATTAAAGGCCATATTGGACCACAACTAAAACCACATAATGCAAATAAAATAATTTTTATTGTGTAATCGGATATAAGCATTGCAGAAGTTGTTGTTACAAATATAAGAGAGGATAAAGTAATGAATATCTTTTTTTTATCAATTCTTACAAAACCCGCTAATATTCTTGAGGGAATCATAGACCCCCAGAATAAAGTAAGTGCTAATACACTTAATTGTGGTTTGCCTAAAACCAATTGATAATATCTATCAGTAAAGTTTCCAATAGTGCTTTCGATTCCAACATATAAAAAGATTGCTAATGAAAGAAGTAAAAAAGTTTTTTTGTTCAAAAATTTAAATAAATTAAAATTATTTTTTCTTATCACTTTTTTATTTATATTCTGTACTCTTATGAAAATAGATATTAAACCAAGGATTAAAAACAGGATGGAGACATAAAGAAAGAGTTCCTTGAAATAAATCCCACAACTAATAAGCCATTCGGCAATAAACGGGCCCGCCAAAGCACCAATACTGAATGTTACTTGTGAAAAATTCAAATGCTTTGTTGTCTCATTTGGAAATTCATCCGTTAATAATGAACATGTTGTAGCTTCAGTTGCAGAAAAACCAACTCCGACAATAAAGACTGAAATAATAAAAGTACAATAACTTTGCATTATACTCTCTAAAAAAGTACCTAAAATAATAAGAAAAAATGCTATTAATAGAGCTTTTTTTTTGCCTATTCTTCCAAAAAGATTACTAAAAAACAGGACCGGAGCAATCATCCCAATTTCATGCATTCCAATCATTATACCCATCATTGCTACATTAACTTGAAAAAACTTTGATAAGCTAAATACAGTATATTGATACATCGTTAGATAAATACCTAATACTCCATTTGTTATATACGATATACTTATAATCAATATTTTTTGTATTCTTGGTTGTTGGTGCATTTTTGTCCTCTTATATAAGAATTGTGGTTATATATCGAAAATCTCTGAATATTCAGAATTGCAATTTTGGAAGATATCTATCAGAGTTTTATTTATTAAAGAATAATAAAAAATTACTTAAAAGCGGCAGATCAAATCAATATATCTGCCGCTTTTATCTTTTCTATGCATAAATACCAGTTGATTTCAAATATACACTGA
>CAZVNH010000309.1:1461-3497 GCA_964628575.1 uncultured Thermoplasmatales archaeon
TTTTAACTTTACTATTTTACTTAACGGCTCATTAACTAAATCGAATTCATAATCTCAATTACTTTATTAAGATTTTCTTTTACACTTCCATCTTTAACAAACTCTTTATTAAAAAGTGCAGTTCCCATTGTAAACGCCCATGGATTTATGCTATCAACTATGGCAATTCGCTCCGCACTATTTATACTACCTGCGATTACCACTTTCAGGTTTGTTCCAGAAACAAATTCTCTCGCAAGTTTTTCAGGATCCCCATCAACGTATCTATATGCTAATAGATCTATTCCTGGTATCCCATATTTCTCAAATTCTTCAGCTTGCTTCAACATACTTTCAGAAGTACCTTTAAGTATACTGGGACTACTTGTTACTTCACCAACAAATGGCAAATATGAAATGTTTTTATCTTTTAGGAACTCCCAAACTTCGGAAAACATAATAGTTCCCATGAGATAATCAAATCCAAAATCAATAGCAAGCTTCGCGCCATCCATACAAGATTGAAGATTATATGTAACCACCTCAAGAAATGTTTTCTTACCAGCATTTTTCATAGCATTATGAAGATCTCTCATCTCATTTTCTGGTAACCCAACATTTTTAAAGCCCCAAAAATCAACAGGTAAGTTTTTACATTCTTCAAAGATTTCAAGAGCATTTCCTACTGTTTTGTCGTCATACGTTAGCATAATAATAATTTTTGAATTCATCTATTTACTCCTTAAAAATTTTTATTTAATTCTAATATTTTTGTTTATCACTAATTTATATGGGTTATCTTTCCCGTTAAACAGTTTGTTCCTTTTATACGTAGAACAAATTATTTCCACTGTCTTTATCAAATAAATGCATTCTATCCTTATCTAAATTAAAATAGACAGGCTTATGAGATCTGGTATCAAAAACATAATTCTTCATTTCATCCGGACTCGTAATTTTAATAATTATTTTTCTTTCATTTGCAATTACATGTAAAAATATTTCAGATCCCATGACTTCAGATACTTCAAGTATTCCATTAATAACATCACAGTTTTCTTCACATAACATGACATTTTCTGGTCTTACTCCGATAATTATACTTTTTGGAGAAACACCTTTTTTTATCAATAATTTTTGCTTTTCTTCAGATAATTCAAATGTTTTATTCATAATCTTGACAAGATATTTATCATCCTTCTTAATAAGATCAGCATCAAAAAAATTCATACTTGGTGCACCGATAAATCCCGCAACAAAACGATTAGATGGTTTATTAAATACTTCCGAAGGAGTGCCTATCTGTTGTACAAATCCATTATTCATTACAACTATCCTGTCCCCAAGAGTCATTGCTTCTATCTGATCATGCGTCACATAAATAAACGTGGTATCTACTCTTTCTCGCAATTTAATAATTTCAGCTCTCATTTGATTTCTCAATTTCGCATCAAGATTCGATAAAGGCTCATCCATTAAGAATACTTTTGGATGTCTAACAATTGCTCTTCCGATTGCTACGCGTTGTCTTTGTCCACCAGAAAGTTCTTTTGGTTTTCTCTGAAGATAGTCAGTAATATCAAGTATTTTTGCAGCTTCATTGACTCTTAAAACTATTTCTTTTTTTGGTGTTTTTCTAAGCTTAAGCGCAAAAGCCATATTTTCAAATACAGTCATATGCGGATAAAGGGCATAATTTTGAAAAACCATAGCAATATCCCTATCTTTTGGTGCAGTATTATTGATCAATTTACCGTCTATGTACATTTCACCTTCAGTTATCTCTTCAAGACCAGCTACCATTCTCAGCGTTGTAGACTTACCACAACCAGAAGGGCCTACTAATACAATAAACTCTTTTTCCTCAATCTCAATATTAAAGTCCTGCACTGCAATTATATCTTTGTTATAGGCTTTCTTTACATTATTCAACACTAAACTTGCCATATCTCATTAGCTTTGGGAAATATTCCTTATTAATGCTCCCTCACGTAAATGTTTACGTCTTACGATATCTCCACAATACCGCACCGCAAGCTTGACGGTATTACCTCCTT
>CAZVNH010000310.1:0-3496 GCA_964628575.1 uncultured Thermoplasmatales archaeon
ATTCCTATCTGCATTCCCATAGTTATTACTCCAATATATTATCAACTTCATCAACTATATCTGCATTTGTTTCAAATCTTTCAATTTTTTCTTTTGCCTTTATATGAGACGGTTGCATAAATGTAATTCCATTTTTTGCAAATAATTCCCCATTGATAACAGCATCTTTTGATAAAAAAATCTTTTCTCCTGAAATATTACCTTCAATTAGTGTTTTTTCTTCAATTCGAACACTATCATCTGCCTTAATATTTCCATGGATTTTTACATCCTTTCCACAAAAGATTTCACCTGATGATTTTAAAGTTCCATATATTTCAGAACTATCATTTATAAAAATATTGCCTTTGACATCATAATTTCCAAGAAGTTTTGATTTTTTTCCCAATCTTATATTAAAATCAACTTTAGATTTTTGAATACCTATTATTGAATTATTTGGGATAAACAGAAAAGTTTCAGAAATTGGTATGGTATCACCATTTGTTTCATCAATTTCTTGCAATATTCTATCAATTTCTTCACTATGACCCATCTTCAAAAGTTGCATAAGATATATAAAAATATATATAACCATTGGAATTGGACTGCGGATATTAATCCAGCCTTTAGCTTCAAAACCTTTTTCTATGTCAACACTATCTCCAACGTCAAGATCTCCTTTTAATGATAGTTTACCTTTTACTTTTACTTTTTCACCAAGAAAAACATTACCATTGCATTCTATATTTCCACCAATATTTGTGAAAATATCAACTCTAATATCTTCTGTTGCTATTAAATCTCCATCTATAATTACATGTTCACCGATAAAAATACGTCCATCTGTTTTAATACCAAATTGTATTAAACATCTATCACCGATTACCACATCTCCTTTGGTAATTATTGTATTTTCCTCAAATTTAGTATTATCAGGAACGACAAGTGTTTTCCGGTCAAAAGTCATAGCTAAATCGTATATAATATCATGTTATAAATTCAACGGCTATAAAAAATTTTATTCTGTAAGCCACTCTTCATCAATTCGAATATAATCTGATATTTCCTCTGGTTTAAACCAAAGATTTATCTCAAAATCTGCTGTATCTGAACCATCAGAACCATGAACAATATTTCTTCCAATAAATTGTCCATAGTCACCTCTAATTGAACCCATTTGAGCCTCCTGTGGATTTGTTTTTCCCATCATTGTTCTAACTATATTTATTACATTATTCCCTTCTAAAACCATAGCAATTACTGGTGACGATGTAATATATTTAACAGTGGGTTCAAAAAAAGATTTTCCTTTATGAACACCATAATGTTTCTCAGCAAGTTCTTTACTAACACTAACCATTTTCATAGCAATAATTTTAATACCCTTTTTTTCAAATCTATTAATAATTTCTCCAGCAAGTCCTCTTTGAACACCATCAGGTTTAATCATAACAAAGGTTCTTTCTTTTGTCATATAGGCACCATTAATTTGAATAATTGCATAAATCTACCCTATTTAGTTTTAACTATTATTACTCTTATAGGGATTGAGCAAAAAGATAGAGTATAAAACTACCAAGATTAAATAGCATATGAGCAGTAATTGCAGCTAATAGATTTTTTGTCTTAAATACAATATAGCCAAGAAGAACACCCATTATCATAGGCATAATAACTGGATATACCTTTCCATATGACATATGTGCAAGACCAAAAAGTATTGCAGTTATTAAAATTGCTAGATTTTTCCCTGCAAAAGTATCTATCTTTTCAAGTAAAAAACCTCTAAAAAACACTTCTTCACTAATAGACTGAAACACTATAATAAAAACCATTGAAAATATTGATAAATTACTAGCTAAATCATCAACATTTGATATCTCAGTATCTTGATCAACAATACCTGAAGCATATAGTAAAAAACCTATTGCAATTACTATCACAAACATTGAAACAGCAGCTACTATTCCCCAAAGAAATGCCTCATCAATACGATTAAATGTCAATTTAACTGATTTAAACATTTGTTTAATTTTAAATTCATTAACTATTAAATACCATATAAAAGGAGTACCAATAAAAATAATAACTGTTATTACTGAGCCAAATAAGATAGCCACCTCAGTAATATTAGCTTCTTCATCAACAGAAGAAAAAAAACCAAAAAAGGTTAGAATAGGAATAACAATTATCAAGAAAAAGGTAAATAGAAGAACCAACAATGCAAATATATGTGAAATTTTTTTGTAATTAAAGTCCATTAAATATTTGTAAATATGTTATATTTCATAAAAGTTTTTAAATATTAGATTTTGTTACCAAAAAAATAAACGGGCCTGTGGGGTAGCTTGGTCCATCCTTTTAGCTTTGGGAGCTAGAAACTCCAGTTCAAATCTGGGCAGGCCCATAATTCTTTTATAAAGATCTTTAATATTTATAAATAATAGAGAAGTAAATCCTATTATAGAATAGGAATCCAAATACTACTATTTGATAATTTTAAAATTATTTAGTGCGATAGTAAGCTTTATTTATTCCA
Source organism: uncultured Thermoplasmatales archaeon (assembly GCA_964628575.1). GTDB lineage: Archaea > Thermoplasmatota > E2 > DHVEG-1 > DHVEG-1 > CAZVNH01. The sequence goes on from CAZVNH010000310.1 coordinate 2,522, forward strand.
AGTAAAAATTTTTTTTATTAATTTGTTATTATATAATTGAGTATTTTGAGATTTTTTTTCTTTACCTTTTTTATGAGTTACTTTTTTATTTAAAATATGAACTAGAATTAAAAAATTAGAGAAACTTGCAATAATCAGTAAATATAATCCTATGTGATAAAATAAATATGGATCTGATTTTAAAAAACCATTAGTTAAATACCCATCAGTAACTATTGCAGAAACTGATATATCTAAGCACCATAATGCAATTAATGTTATCACCAATAAAAACCCACTGATAGCTATCCAATCTGAATTATCCATTAATCTCATACCTTTTTTAAATCGTATATATCTAGATATTCTGTATCATTAAAGATGAATTTTTTATAGGAAAATCTAAGTTGAAAACCTTCAAGTGGAGGATATATCTCATCAAATATCATATAATAAATTTCCTTATTATCACTAAAATTTTGGATTAGAGTTACTTCCCAAACATCCATAGATTTATTATTTAGAGTTATCTTATAATTAGTTTCAATTTTTTCTACTAAACCTTCAATATAAAAAACCTCATTATCTTTTTTATCAGTTCTTACTGACTCAACATATATAAACACAGGTATTGCTATTAATAGAATTATCATAAAAATAGCAATTATTCCAACAATTCCAGAAATTCCATTATTCCCTTTATTCGTGACCAAATCACACGCCTCCCACAAAATGAATATTTATTATCATTATATTGGAAATTGAATATTATCTAATAAATAAATTATTATATATAAATTTATTCCTTTTAATTATTGTTAACATTTTGGAGTAAATTAAAACAAATATATGATTTATTATTTTTCTTTTTTATGAATGAAAGCAATATTTGAGCTATGATCTTCTTTAAGATGATAGTCTCCACTATTTATACCTTTTAATTCATGTTGTAATTCAATAAGTCTTAAATCAACACCCATATCTTTAATAATTTTA
>CAZVNH010000311.1:0-3477 GCA_964628575.1 uncultured Thermoplasmatales archaeon
TGCTCATACTTATAGGTTTTAAATAATATTCGAACATCGCTGCTTTTACTTAATAAGCCTTTAATTACGTCTTGGTTATAAGTTACTTTTGAATCACCCGGGCCGTAAAAAACAATATTTCCCCCTGCCAAAATGACTCCGTTAAATTCGAATCCATTCTGGATATAGATGTCACCTGTGGCATAAATAATTCCTTCGTTTGAACCTAAACTTCCGTCGATTGTAAAATCTCCATCTTTTACATAAACAACTTTTCCATCAATTATCTTTGGTGTGTCGAATTTACCAAATGCCCCTATGTCTAAATGGTCAGTTATTTTCCTGGGATTTGTTACGTAATCAAGCTTTGTATTTTCAGGATGTGCTTCATCATAAGTATCAATTATCAACTGGTAAATAGCATTATAAAATTTATTTCTGGCTATATCTTGTTTGCCTTTAAAATCCACCTCAGTCATAACGTCATTAGGATGATCTTCATCATAATAGATTTCACCGGGAGAATACACCATACTATCACCAATAACCGCACCATTGACATATCCATATATTTTATTATTTAATTCATCCTTTGTAATTGCAATTTTTTTTGTATTCAGTGGAAATAACTGATCCATACTTAATTCTTTTACCCAGTATCCTTTTAAATGAAATGCCTTTTGATATTTATTTATATTGTCTAATAGATTTACTTTAATACTATTATTTTTATCAAAAATATACTCACTAAAATAAGTAGTAAAATTACTTGTATCTTCTCCTTTTATTTCAACTTCATTATAGCTTTCTGCACTATTATAGTCTGTTACACCATCTTTAATCGTATAATATTTAAAACCTGTATCAGTATCAGCATCATAATAATGCTTATATGCATTTATCATATTCCAACTGGAGCTTGACGCTGATATTCCCATCATATATGGATTATCCCCCTTTGTATATTTGTTATGAAATGATGTTCCACCTATGTAAATACCAGCTTTACCATTCAAGTTTAATATAGAATCTCCATTTACTACTATATTGCTGCTGTATTTATCTTGATCATCACTGCTACCTCCGGCACCACCATTAATATCATAATGGGCAGTTACAAAGCCATAATATGCTCCATTTATAAAAACTTCAGAGCTAGTCGAATCAATTTGTAAATTATCTGTTACATAAGCATCTCTATTAAAAGTCATATTTGAGTAATATGCATGTTCTTCTGACCTTAGTGAACGGGCAAAAACATCTCCAGTTACTGTAATATCTGAATGGCTTGATTCTCCCTCTCCATATAATGAATGAATATATGACATAGTAGCCGCATTTCCATCTATTTCTATGTCTCCAACAGTTGGCTTAATGTCAGTTTTAGTTATTGAATCACCATCAATATCGTTTCCTGTCCTAACTGTATCCAGTCCAATAGAAGAGTCCAAGGAATCAGTTGATATCCCTGCTATTATTCCGCCATATTTAGTCCATCCTGCTGATAAATCTTCTGTACTGCCATCAGCCGGTATAGTTCCAAATGCCAATACATTACCGGTTATAGTTAAAGTCCCCTCTGTCACTATTAAATTCTTTTCAGATATTATTGCATCTTCAAGTATTGGCGGAATATCAGTATTATTTATTTTAATTTTGGGTACTGATTTATATGTGGTTGTATCAGACTCTGGTAAAAGATTAAATTCTACAACATGCTTTTTTGTGGTATAGTCATTGTATTTGGCATATAGTTTTATCTCCAATTTATTACTCTCCAATTTCGTAGAGTCTAAAGTTACCATTCCGCCACTTGTATCATAATCCGTTTTATTTATATCTGCGCCCGAGTAACCAAAAAGCTTTCCTTCATCATCAGATGATTCCATATGTGAAAATTGATCAGATATTTTTTGATTAAATGCTTTTTCATATTCATATTCAAATAGTTGATCAATAACGGAATAATTTATATTTCCTTCAGTATCCAATAAAAAAGCTTTAGTTCCATGGCTATCTATTTCTACTTCTACATTAAGCTCTTTTTCATTTACTAGATAGTCAGAGACAACATCCGAAGCATCTTCCTTAGCAGCTTCTTGTATAGTATAAACCATATTGTCTAAGATCTGAGCTACTTTTTCAATACCCGCTTCTGCTACATCGTTTGCTTTCCTTTGATCACTTGATAGTATACTCATTTGAAAATTACTCATTGTAACAAGCATAAATGCAATACCCAAAGTAGCCATGACTGTAATAATCAATATTACCATAACTAAAGAAGAGCCTTTATTTGATTTTAGAATATTTATTTTTTTCATAAAACCATCTCACTTTTTAACCATTGAGTTAATGGTATCCAATATCTGTGTATCATCATCTTTCCATAATACTCTTACATAGATATCGTAAAGTACATTTGTAATATCAGATTCATTACTTGAGTTATCTAAGCTTTTGTAAGTATTAATACTCTTTCCAGAACTGGATAGCTTCAACTTATTATTTTCATCATCTAAAATATACACATTTACATCATATGGCACTTCCGGTGAATTTTGAGAATTAATGTCAAGGACAAAATTATTATCTGTTGATTTAATACCACTATTAAACTTAATACGAATGTCAATTGTAGGATTAGATACCTCAGTAGGTGTAAAAGTTTCGATCTTTGAATTCATAATATATTCACAGGAGTTTAGTCCATCAGACTTATTAATATTAAGCGTGTTTTCTGATATTAAATCATATTCGGTATTATCATTTTTAAACTTTACAAATAATGATCCAGAATCTCTACTGCTAACTTCCACATCTATATCAATATCATTTTCATCCTCCGGGGAAGTAAAATTATCACCTATACTAACATTTCCATCAGTGTTACTAGCTAGCTTATATTCTATATAATAATCACCATCATCTGAAAAATCATTCCAGTCAGGTGCAGCCACAGCTAACAAATCAGGATCTGCCTTTATCTCATCCATTGCCTTCTGTGCAAGGTTTGAAGCAATCAACTTCCTTTCAGCTAAAACATTATTCCTTGTGGCAGTTAAAAAAGAGCCCATGAATGGCGCTGCCACTATGCCGAGTATTGCTATAGATACAAGTAATTCTACTAATGTTACCCCTTTTTTGTTTTTAAATATATTGTTAAACATACTGCTCACCTATTCATAGCTTACTTCTACATTTTCAGAAATCTCTTTAAAGCTGACTCTTGGCTTATCTTTATCATCATTTACGACTTTTACCTTCATTGTCTTTGAAGTCTTATTTATGACGTTTACACTGACTCCGGCTATATCATCTTCATACTTTCTTACGGTAGAATCAATCCAGAGCTTTATTTCTCCATCTCTCGGTATAAACTCTACAGTCTTTTTATATGCGGAATCAGGGAATGCTTCCTTGTCTGTTTTAAATTTGCAGTAGAATTTTCCGTCCTTTTCTTCAACATATATCTCTACTTTTTCTATACCCTTACTA
>CAZVNH010000312.1:0-934 GCA_964628575.1 uncultured Thermoplasmatales archaeon
AGAAACTGTAAGAAAAGCAAGTAATACTAAACTCCAAAATATTAATAGTTTCTTGCATTTTTTAATTTTCATATTATTTCTCCTCAACCTTTATTTCTTTCTCCTCTTTATAAAAACTATTAAAAATAAAATAATCATAAATATTACAATAATAAAAATATAGGGCAGAGTATCAACATCAGAGTCATTTTTTTCAGGATTTACACTTTTCTTTTCGCTATATAAACTGATTGTACCAGTTATAGTATCAAAAACATAATCAAAACTACCGTCATCATCAACATCGATTAAGAATTTATTTTCTTCAAATTCTTGAAGTTCGATTGTCACACCTGTTGTTTTTTTATAATATTCATCAACAATTCCATCATTATTTGTATCTATTAGATAAAACAATCCATATTCGTTAATAATTTTAATAACATCTGAACTTTGCAATGGATTTGTTCCAATTTTTTCTTCTTCTGAATCAGTTAATTCATCGTTATCATCATCTGAATCCCAATCATCTGGAACACCATCATTATCATTATCCTCTGGAAAATCATATTTATTAGAAGAATTTGTACCATAATACTCTTCTGCTTCATCTGTCCATCCATCTCCATCTGAATCATCTGAAGATATATACGCAGTAGTTGTAAACGAATCAGTATCACCATCATCATCAGTAACTGTTAATACAACAGTATATTGATCAACAGTTGAATACACATGTGTTATACTTGTTTCAGAGGTCGATTGAGTATTTCCATCTCCAAAATCCCAAAAATAATCAACAATATACCCATCTGAATCAGTAGAATTTGATGCATCAAATGTTATAGAAACTCCTAGTAGTGAATAATATGGTCCATCTGCTAAAGCAACCGGAGGACTATTTTCATCAAGTTCCCCTGTATTAGGTGGTGGCGTTACTGGTGGTGATCCACCA
>CAZVNH010000312.1:944-3463 GCA_964628575.1 uncultured Thermoplasmatales archaeon
TTTCCACTATCAGATTTAGTCTTAAAGGTGTAATAAGCTCCATAGTTATCATCAGTTGCAGAATGATCTGATTGATCATTTGATATTACTTCAAAATAGTATTTAGTATTTGATTGTAGATTTGTAAGAGTTATCTCATGTTGAGTTACATAATCTGTATCCTGAGCTGTATTACCTAGATTAGTATCAGTACCATAATTAACTGTTGAATCCGCAGGTTTGTCAGTTGTCCATGAAATAACTGCTTGAGATTTTGTAATAGAGCTTGTTGATACAGAAGAAATTACAAGTACATCAAACGATAAATTAAAATAATCACCAAAATTAATATTTACTCCCATTTGAGTAAAAATCGCTGTTTGAGGAGCCTGAGTATCATTTACATAAAAATATATTGTTTGTCCAAGATCTCCAGCATCACCATATACGATAAACACTTCCCCACCTTTTAATGAGCCATATGTACCATTATCTGTTACAAAAGTAGTAAAATTTTTATTATTAAGAACTGCTTTTACAATAGTGTTTTCAGGATAAAAATTTCCATTTTCATCTATTACATAACCATGAAACCCATGAGGAATCGGTGGTGGAGAGGGATCATCAGCTATACATATAACAGAAAATAAAGATAGAATAAATAGTATTATATTAGTTATGATTATGCATTTCTTTCTCATTTTATTTCTCCAAGTAACCCCCCCATTTTGAAAGATAAAGAAAGAGGGAGAAAATTTTAGTTAGTTTTAACTGCTACAGCTATAATCTTTATCTGTTGTACCTTTGAATTTTAGCCAATATCCTTTTCCTGGTTCCATATTTGCATAATTGAAAACATCAGTATATGAATCACCTGCAGGATTATATCTATATACTCCAGATATATCAGAATCCTCAAAATCTTTTAAGGCATCAGATGTTGTTGCTGATTTATTATAACTATTCCAATGACCTATCAGATTCCAGGTTTGTGCAGTTATTGTTATTGATGAAGGAGTTGTTCCAGGAGCTGGCCATAGATCATAGTTGCCGATAAGAGTATATGCTGTACTCATGTTTATCCAATATCCTTTACCAGGACTGAGCCTGAAATTACTGTCATGACCTGAATTAGTCCAATATGTCCATGTATCTGTTGATGCATTATAGTTCCATATTACATTTACATAGCTTTCAAAGTCATCAGGTAGTACTGCTGATATTACATATAAAGATGGATCAGCAGGTATCGAAAATAGATTCCATCCAGAACTCATGTTAATTCTATATGTGTTAATTGTAATCGTTCCAGAAGTTAGTGTATTTCCAGCTAAGTCCTCAACAGATCCGGCAATTCCAACTGTCGGTTGATTACCTGTTTCAAGAACTGTATTTAATTTAATTGTTATTATATCTGTTGTTGTATTTTGTACAGCTGTTGGACTTATTCCGCTTTCACTAATACTGAAATCTGTATAAGCTACAGTAGACGCGTCCATTTCTTCACTAAAGTATACATCTACATAAGAGTGAACATTTCCATTATAGTCAGGGCACATTACTGCATAACTAAGTGTTGGAGCAGTGTTATCTGATGTTATATTTGCTGATTCATTATTTTCCCAGTTTCCAGCAGGATCAGTTGCATTTATTACTACTTCGATAGTTCCATCTGAAGGTGTACAAGTAACACTTGAAAGATTCCACCAGGCTGTATTGCTAATATATGCTGTTGCAGTAGCTGTTGCACTTCCTCCGAATCCACTTAGATCGGCAAATAGATAGGCTGTATCATCATCGCTTAGAACAGCATCAGTAATTGTTGCAGAGACACTTATATCATCTCCATCTTTAATATAAAGTGTACTTGATGTTGTTGTATCTGTAATAACTATACTTGATACTGCAGGATTGGTATCATCAACTATAAACGAATTACTATCTGGAGATGATTCTATATTTCCAGCAACATCTGTAGCTGTTGAATTTATAACATATGTATTTCCATTAGTAAATGTTGGTAAACTTGAAGCTTTATACCAAGCTGTTGTTCCTGTTGTTGAAAGATCAGCTGAACTTGCTTGCCATGCTGATCCACTCCAATATTCATCTCCTGTTTGGTTATAAATTGTAATAGTTACAGAAGATACTCCAGAGGCTCCTGTATCACTTGCAGTACCAGTGATATTAATCAAGGTATCATAATAATTCCCATCTTGTGGTTCTGATATTGTTGAACTTGGTTCTGAGTTATCAATTCCTTTTGTATTATCAGTTGTAGGATTAGTTGCAAGGTTTAGACTTACATTATCTGTACCATAGATGCTGACTGTGAAAAGTCCATTTTCATCACTACCACTTGCAATAGTCCAATCATAATACCATGCAGTGTTTGATGTTTTTGTTAAACCAGTTTGAGCTAAATCTCCGTTTCCCTGTGTAGATATAGCTATCTCACAGGATGTTTCAAGCATTCCTGATCCCGCTTCTGTATAGTTAGCATAGATTCTTAATACATCTCCTGCGATAAAGTACGTTGA
>CAZVNH010000313.1:0-3460 GCA_964628575.1 uncultured Thermoplasmatales archaeon
AAATAAGAATATATTAACTTTTTTATTACTTCTCAAAATATAACTTTGCGAAACTTTGTAGTTTACATACATTAAAGGTAAACTAATAATTATACTAGTAATAATTAAACTTATCACCCAAGAAACAACTTCATTCATTCCCCAGTTTGCTAAAAACAATACAGAAATCATTAAAATTACATATCCTACAAATAATGTTCCTAATGAAACTAAATAAACCCACCAGTATTTAATATGAGTTTCAAAATATAGTTTAATATAATTAATCACGTTATATCTCCTTAATTAATTGAACAGTTGGGATACTCTAATCCATTATCATTATAAAATAGTGATATTCCATGCAACTTTACAGGTTCATAAGGTATCCATTTATTTTTTTCGATTACATTACCACTTTCATCTTTTGCAGTCCATGGACCAACATCGGTACCAAGTCTCTTAAATAATAAACTATGTCCTAAACCTTGACCAACTAAATCATATTCATAGTAGTAATTATTCAATTTTTCATTAATCTCACTTACATTGTTTTGTTTAAACAACCAATTTGTGAAATAAACCTTCTTATTATATCCTAATCCATTAAATGTAGCGGAATGTATAGGGGTTTTTATGTTACTCTTAAACAATCCAAATACTCCATCATTAGCATCATAAACCTTGTACAAAACATCTTGAACTAATCTTCCACCTAAAGAATGTCCTGCTATATAAAAGTCAGCATTAGGATATTTTTCCACTAACTTCTTATATTCATCAAAAGCCTTTTTAGACTGAGCACTATCTGAATCTAAACCTAGAAACAAATCAGTTAGTCCATCATTTATTGCATCATCATTAAATTCTGTACCTCTTAAAGCAAATATCAAAGCATCTTTTTTCCCAATTCTAGAAATTTTTATTGCTACACTTCCTAATCCTTTATCAAAGAAATCATTTAATGTAATGAAACCAGAATTATTTGCATGTACAATTTTAAATTCGCTAAGCTCTGATTCTCCTTTATCATTAACTAAACTTCCTATATCATCTTCTAAATTATTATAGCTTAAACCTGCTGCTAAAGCAAGTGTTCTATCCGTTATACTATACACCATTGGTTCAGGATCAGTACTATCAATTATTCCATCTCCATCACTATCTGCTTTGTTAGGATTAGTTTTCATTAGAAAATATGTCTCTTTGTTTATTAATTCTTCTCCATCTTTTAAACCATCTCCATCTGTGTCTTCATTATCAAATTCTGTATACACCCAATTTGTATTAGTCCTTACCCCTCTTTTCTCGTGATAATCAGATAGACCATCTCCATCTGTATCTTTAGTAAGATCTACAGTCTCTTCAGATGCTTCATTAAATATATTAATTAAATCCTCACTAGATTCTGCATGATAATATTTTCCACCTGTATCTTCAGCTATTTTCTTGAGTAAAGTTACATCTACGCTATTACCTAAACCTATTGTAAATACTACAATACCCATATCTATAGCTTGTTGAGTTAAAGACTGATTATATGTTCCCTGCCCATCAGTTAACATTATGATATATTTAACATTAGATTGATTATCTTTTAATTCATTAATTGCTGACTGCATTCCAGCACTTAAACTAGTACCATCACTACTATCAATTCTATCTATAGCACTTTTAATTACTGTCTTATCACTTGTCAAAGAGCAATTCACTTTTGCGCTTCCATCAAAATCAATAACAGCTGCTTTATCATTGTCATCTAATTTATCAACAAATTCTTTTGCTGTTTGCTTTCTGATATCATATGGGTCATTCCATGACATGCTTCCAGAAGAATCTATTGAAAATCCAATTACTAATTCAACATTTTCAATTTCTCCAGAATGAGGTGGCTTCATTTCTCTTTCCCACACTTCATTTATAGCAATTTTGTTTAATAATATATATGTTGAAAAATGATTTACATCAGCAGTAACTGTACATTCCTCCAAATTAACTATTTGATTTGGTAACAGCTCCAGTAATCCTGTACCTTCATTAAAATAATAAATTGCAGGATCAAAATTAGGAGAATTTAAAAGTTCCTTATCAAACTCAAACTTTATTTTTGCACTATTAAAAGTCATGGGTGCAAAAAATTCATATGGAGCGCCTATATACCCTGGCATATCACTGTTCAAATAAGGATTTGCTTCTCCAACATTAGAAATTGAAATACTACCTATATTATTTCCCTTTATATCCATTATAATAGAAGGTTTAATTATAGTATCTTTTTCACTCTCATTAACTTCAACTATTACATTAAATATTTCGTCTCCATCCTTAATACCATTACTATCTGTATCTATTAATAAAGGATTTGTCCCATATAAAATTTCATTACCATCTGTTAATCCGTCCTCATCTGTATCTTCTTTAATAGGATTTGTATTATAACTATTTATTTCTTGATAATCTGTCAATTCATCTAAATCTGAATCTTCTAACCATGGGTCAGTTTTAATTTCTATTTCATCTAAATTTTTAATACCATCATCATCAAAATCTTCTATATCGTCTGTAACTCCATTTCCATTAGAATCCTTTTTGGTTGGAATAGTAAATAATATAAATACTTCATTGCCATCACTTATTCCATCTCCATCTGTATCTATATTATTAATATCCGTATTATATTTATTAATTTCTAAATAATCTAGTAAACCGTCTGAGTCAGTATCTATTTCTAAATTATCTACTAATAAAACTCCATTTCCAATTTCACTTACATAAGTAAACACTTCATTTGAATCTTCTGATTGAACTTTATAATTTGAAGCTATAACTTTATATGTATATATTCCATATGTGTTTAGGTCAATATCTTCATATATATTGGAAACTAATCCGTCTGCAATAATTTCATATGAGCTTTCATCAATTTTTCTCATTAAAGTGTACTCAGTCGCGTTTTTGACATTAGTCCAATTGAGTTTAAATACATTATTTATTTTTTCTATTGCTAAAATTGGTGGCTCTTTAATTTCATAATTATTGACTAATTCTAAATCAGCATCAGTACTAGTAATATTAAGTTGACTGCCTCTAATAACTATATTTTCAGCAATTATTCTACCCTCTAAAGTAAAATTAGCAGTATTTATTGCTACAGTTCCTTTTGGAGCATATATAATACCCTTAATAACAGCATTTGAACCATTGATAGTAATATTCCCATTTTCAGAACATATTACAATACCCTTTTCTGCACTATCTTCTAACTTAGCTGAATTAAAATCAATGTTTCCTGTAGCTACAATATATCCTGTACTATTAAAACTATTTCCTTTAAAAGAAACATCTCCATTTACTATAATAGGTTTAGATATTTGTATCTCTTTTCCTTTATATACTTTATTCCCATTATAGATTTCAGCATTTTCAGATGCTATTTCTTTAATATCCGAAACCACATCAGGCATTTCAATAACTGTAGCCA
>CAZVNH010000314.1:0-3451 GCA_964628575.1 uncultured Thermoplasmatales archaeon
GGATACAATCCTTTTTTTGGGATATTGATGAAGTAAATGAAAATTTAAAGAAGATAATGCAAAAGAGTTTCGCTGACGTATGGCATAATTCAAAAAAAGAGAGAATAACCTTACGAGAAGCAGCTTATAGAATTGCTATAAAAAAGATAGCCCGGGCTGTAGAGCTACGTGGTATATTTCCATGAGGTTATAATATATGGGTGTAGAATATCTAGATAAAGTATTTAAACCAAAAAATATAGCCGTAATTGGTGCAAGTAATAGAGTTGGTTCACCAGGTTATAATATCTTTAGAAATCTAATCGGAAGCGGATATGAAGGTGTTGTTTATCCAATTAATCCTAAACATGAGAGTATTCTAGGAGTTCATGCATATAAATCAGTGGATGATATCCCTAAACCTGTTGATCTATCAATAATTGCAACTCCTTCTAAAGTTGTTTTAGATGTGGTTGAACAATGTGGTAAAAGAGGAATAAAAGGCATATTAATCATCTCTGCAGGTTTCAAAGAAATCGGTAAAGAAGGAGTAGAATTAGAGGAAGATTTAATAAAAATTAAAAATAAATATAATCTAAGAATTTTAGGTCCTAATTGCGTCGGATTTATCTTACCATATCTAAATATTAATGCAACATTTGCTCGATCTATGCCCTCTAAAGGAAATATTGCCTTGTTTTCTCAAAGTGGAGCTATCTGTGGAGCAATCCTAGATTGGGCTGCTGCTGCAAATGTTGGATTTAGTAGTTTTGTTTCAGTAGGATCGATGCTTGATATTGATTTTGGAGATCTCATTGATTATTTTGGAATGGATATACATACCAGAAGTATTGTATTATATGTCGAATCAATAACAAATGCACGAAAGTTTATGAGTGCGGCTCGTAGTTTTGCACGAAACAAACCAATTATTGTTATCAAAGCAGGAAGATTCAAAGAAGGTGCAAAAGCAGCAACATCCCATACTGGAGCCTTAGCAGGTGAAGACGGAATTTATGATGCTGCTTTCAAACGAGCAGGTATTGTTCGTGTAAAAGAAATTGGTGATTTATTCAATTGCTCATCAATTCTTGCAAAACAAATACGCCCAACTGGTCCTAAAATTGCAATTGTTACAAACGCTGGAGGACCTGGTGTTTTAGCAACAGACGCAGTCATCGAAAAAGGTGGAAAAATAGCAGAGTTATCTAATGAAACCTTGGAAAAACTTAGTTCTTTTCTACCACCTCATTGGTCAAAAGGAAACCCTATCGATATTATTGGAGATTCTAATGAAGATGACTATGAAAAATCTATTGAGAGCTGTTTGGAAGATAAAAATATTGATGGAGTTTTAGTGATTTGTGTTCCACAAGTAGTTGCAGACCCCACGCTTCTATCTGATAGAATCATTAATATAGCTAAGAAATCAGTAAAACCAATAATGGTTGCTTATCCTGGTGAGGAAAGTGTTTATCACGCAAGACAAATCTTGAATAGAAATAATGTACCTGCATATTCCACACCAGAAGAAGCAGTCAAATCATATATGTATCTTTATGATTATGCTCGTACTCTAGAACTTTTATATGAAACTCCAGAGGAACTGAAAATAAAACCCTCTCTATTTCATCAGGAAAAAATAAAGAATATATTTTCTAAAGCAAATAATGAAAATCGAACACTTCTTAATGAGGATGAATCTAAAGAAATCATTGAGCTATATGGAATAAAAACAACAAAACCTATAATTGCAAAAAATGAAAACGATGCTGTAAAAATAGCAGAAAAAATAGGATTTCCAGTTGTTATGAAAATATATTCATCAGATATCACTCATAAAAGCGATTCAGGTGGTGTTATTCTTGATATTCAATGTAAAGAAAACCTCATTAAAGAATATCAAAATATGATGAAAACTGTAAAAGAAAAAAAGCCAAATGCAAAAATTGAAGGTGTTACTATCCAAAAGATGATAAAAAACAAAGGTTCAGAGCTTATAATAGGTTCAAAAAAAGATCCGGTTTTTGGAACAGTATTATTATTTGGAATGGGCGGAATTTATACAGAACTACTAAAAGATAAAGCAATTGGATTTCCACCTCTAAACCAAGTACTTGCTCAAAGAATGATAGAACAAACAAAGGCCTATAAAATTTTAAAAGGATTTAGAGGAATGCCACCTGTAGATATACAAAAAGTAGAGGAAATATTAATAAATTTTTCACAAATGGTGATTGACCATCCAGAAATTAAAGAAATAGACATCAATCCACTTATTGTTTCAGATAAAAATCCAGAAGATAAACTACATTTAGTAATAACTCCTTATCCATCTAAATATATTAAAAATATAAAACTCAAGGATAAAACAGAAGTAACTCTTAGACCAATTAAACCTGAAGATGAGTATATGTGGCAGGAAATGTTTGACAGTTTTTCCGAAGAAACTGTACGTTATCGATTCTTTAGAATAATAAAAGAAACACCACATGAGATGAGAACTCGCTACTGCAATATTGATTATGATAGAGAACTTGGAATCGTAGCAGAAATTAAAGAAGGTGACAAACACCGTTTAATAGGAGTTGTAAGAATTATACTTTCACCAGGTCAAAATAATGAAGCAGAGTTTGCTCTTGTGGTTAGCGATAAATGGCATAGACTAGGTTTAGGATCTGAATTCTTAGATTATATGTTTGAAATAGGTCAAGATAAAAATCTTAAAAAAATAAATGGTATTGTTTTAAAAGATAATTATCCAATGATATCTATTTGCAAGGAAAAGAATTTTAAATTTTCGAATGGAGATCCAGGTGAGTATAATATTGAATATGAACTTCAAAATCAAAAGAAAGAGTGTAAAAAGAAAATAGTATTGGCTTAATAAATGTAAAGAAAGAATTATAATCAAATATTGATTATAATTACATGCATAAATGTTTTATATAAATAATCTAAATAAATTCCATTTTTCCATTTTTTAAAACAAAAATTATAACGGGATAAAATTAAATTACATATTTAATATTTAAATAAGTTATAGTAATTAGTATTAAACAAAGTTATTAATAGCAATTAGTTAATTTAAAATAGAACATTTGAGGTAAGAAAAACATGAATAAAAATACATCAAAAGAGGATAATACAGTCATAATGTCCGATAAATATTTGAGCGAATCTGGATTGGAGGGTGGAAAGGTTATTGCCGATCATATTTCATTGGGTTCATTTATTATTGGTATACCATTATTAATTATAGGAGCAATTGCATTGATTAGCATTTTATTTGATTTTGGGTTTCCTAATCATGCAGCAGGTATAATCGGAGCATTTTTAGTTACAATCATTGGTTTATTATTAGTAATAGGTGGATATAACATATATAAAACTAAACACGTTAAAAGATAATGCAGGGGAAGGGATTTGAACCCTCGGACTCCTTCGAGACAGGATGTCTCATCGAACCCTT
>CAZVNH010000315.1:0-3451 GCA_964628575.1 uncultured Thermoplasmatales archaeon
AATAAGAAAAATCGGACATAAGGGGACTATCCCAGCACTAAAGTACAGGTGTTACGCTCGTCTTACCTAATTGTCCGATTTTTAACTCAACTATTCGACCTAAATATCGGGGTTTTAAACCCAGGGACAATTCTTCGAATTGTTGAATAATAATATTTTGCTATAAAATGATGCAAAATATTTTAACCATGTTTTCTTTTCCAGAATAAAAATAACGCTAACACTAAAACGACAATTATTAGTTCAAAACCAGGTGTTCCATTATCATCCGTTTTATCACTTGCTTCTGCTTTAACAATATTAATAAAGATAGGGCCGATTTCATCTACAATTTCGTTATTTAATTTTGCATAAATGTATAATTCCTCATTTCCAGATTCATTAAAAATAATATTACCACAAAGGAAATCTGTAATCCAAGTCTCCGCATCAATTTCAAAATCAACTTTTTCCTTAATATTATTCTTACCCGATAAAAATATCTCAAGTGACATTTTTATTGGTTTAGAAGTTGGATTAGATGCCTGAATTTTTATAAATAGTTTATTTGAGTCTTTCCATCTAAGATATTCCTCACCAAGTTTAATAGTATCAAATCCATTAATTTGATTATCACTTGTAATATATTTAATTCCTTTATCTAAATATAGAGAAGATTCCAATATATCATTTTCATTATGCCACATACCTCCATCTGTGAAAAAAATTACAGGATGAGATTCAAGAAATGATTGACCTTCAACATGAAACAATCCTCCACGTTTTTTATTCCAGCCCTCAAAATACCCATCACCATCTAAAAATTCAGTCCAACTTTTTTCAACGTTCATCCCACTTTGAATTCCATTACGTTCGGTTTTAAAATATTTACCAGATGGATCATGAATAATCAAAAATTTATTATTTTCGATTATTTTATAACCAACCACAATAGAAACATGACCATCCCACATTAAAACTGGAAATCCTTGGTCTAAAGGAATTTTAAAATCATCATTGAAATCTAATAAAGGACCTAATTTGGTACCAATTAATGCTTGACATTGATGCCATTTGACATTTAAACCAAAGTCTTTAAAAATCTGATTTATCGGACGAGAGGATTCTGATGAGACACAATCAACATCAAACGAATCTTGATTACCTTGTTCAAAATGATTTGCTATATCCCAGGAATGAATATTTTTACCATAATATTGTAAAATCATAGCAATACAATTAGGCACACACCATTGAGTACCACCCTGATAAAAATAAGGAACACGGAGATTTACATAATTATCAAATACATTAACTGTAGTATAAACAATATTATTAGCTTCATTGTCTTCATTTATTAAACCAGATATTGAGTCTGTTGTATTAATTTCAGGATCTATCACAACATATATCTCAAATGTACCGCTAAAATCAGGAATCCAATCAATACTGATAAATGTAGTTAATCCATAGAAAATTGGTCCTTCTAAGAACTCTGAGCCAATTTCAACAGCAGCATTATCAATCAAACCATCATTATTGGTATCAGGGTTACCAAGATAAAAATTTATATAGAAATCTTCAGCATTATATCCTTCTACAGTATTTGTAATACCCACATCAATAGTGACTGTTTCTCCAGTTAATATCTCATCAGGAGAAATATAAACACCATCGGAGGCATAATCACCTTCATAGTGAAATGTAAGATCAGGAAGTTCTTCTTTTAATCCTAATTCCTCAATCAAGGGATAATGATCTTTTGAATTTGCCCCACCTTGAATTTCATAAGGTGTATCCCATATACCACTTTTGTCTATCTCTTTTGCAAGTGGATACTTGCTAATATAGTCACTCCAAAAGTTACCACCTGAAGGATAACCATTATCCCATTCATTGTTAATACATTCATCTATTGCATTTATAGTGTTATTAATAAAATAATTATGATATAACAGGTTATTATCACCAGAATCCCTTAGCCATATTCCGTAATAATTATCTGAAATATTGTTATCTATAATATAATTATTAGTAGATTGAAAAATATCAACACCTTTCTGATTGTTTGAAATTATAGTATTATCAGTAATACGATTATTACTACTATTATAATATATACCTATCCCATCTGAGTTATCTGGACCTAAGGTGTTATCTATAATATAGTTATTATTTGAAAAATGTGTAATCTCCATTCCTTCAAATGTATTTGGTCCAATAACATTATCTTTTAGTGTATTGCTGTTACTATAATTATAAAGAATTATCCCATCTCGATTGTTAAATATGGTATTATCTGAAATATTATTGTTAATTGAAGATCTAATATAAATTCCGTGATAATTATTAAGGCTGATAATGTTTCCTATAATATTATTATAATTTGAACGTACATCAATACCAGCATCAACATCAGGCATTCCATTATTTCCACAATTTCTTATTGTAAAACCCTTAATAGTTACACTATCTGCCAAAATATGAATTACATCTCCAATTCCCATCCCATCAATTATTGTATTCTCAGAATTACCTGTAATTGATTCAATCGTTACCGATTTATCAATATCTAAATTTTCACTAAATATTCCATCGTATACTCGAATTATGTCCCCATTATTAGCAATATCAATTCCCTCTTGAATAGTATGAACATGACTGTTATCATACCAACTAGACTCTGCATCATCATCAACAAAAATAACATCACCATTATCATCTATCTGACTTGATAATTTTAAAAACCAAAGATCCCTATCACCATTACCATATGATTCTGTAAAACCTATCACAATATAATCTCCATCTTCAGTTTGAATAATTGATCGGCCTTTATCTAAAAGATTTCCCCCAAATGTTTTATTCCATAATTCATTACCATATTCATCAGTTTTAATAACCCATAAATCATCTTCACCCTTACAACCAGTTACTATAAACCCATTATCATCAGTCAGAATAACCGATGTACCATAATCTCTTCCATTTTCACCATAACTTTTATCCCATACCATTTCTCCAATATCATTTATTTTAATTAACCATAAATAATCAGCTGCATTTTTAATACCTGTAATTATATATCCACCATCACTGGTTTGTTGAATGGAATGACACACATCCTTTCCTCCACCATCAAAAGAAACATTCCATAATTCATTACCATATTCATCAGTTTTAATAATCCATAAATCTTTTTTTGAGGCAGTCAACCCTTTTTCTCCACCTATAATAAATCCACCATCGGAAGTTTGTATTACAGAATTACCAATATCCTGCCCAGGAGCATCAAAAGTATTATCCCATTCAATAACACCATTTTTATCAGTTTTAATTAACCATAATTTCCCTTGTCCAAATGCATGATTTTTCGAGCCGGTGAGAATATATCCATTATCTTTTGTCTGCTGAAGGGATTGGATAAAATCATATCCAGATTCACCAAAAGTTTTATTCCATAATTCATTAC
>CAZVNH010000316.1:0-3450 GCA_964628575.1 uncultured Thermoplasmatales archaeon
TATGATATTGATATCGATAAAAAAAATAAAAGAACAGATAGACCACTGGTTCGAGGAGATCTTAATCCAAAAACAGCTTTATACCTATTTTTTATATTTTTTCCTTTAGGAATAATATGTTCTTATCTTGTTAATCTAGGCTGTTTTATAATAGCTCTTATTACTGCATTTTTAGCTATTCTGTATGACATATATATGAAAAAAATCAAACTCATTGGTAATTTTTATATTGCCTATGTTATGGCAATTCCTTTTGTTTTTGGTGGTGTTGCGGTTCTTGAAAATGATACTTTATTACTTGATATTCACCCTGCAATATATGCTGTTTCTTTGATTGCGTTTCTTGCAGGCTCGGGTCGTGAAATCATGAAGGATATCCAAGATTTTGAAGGTGACAGGTTAAAAAGTATTAAATCATTTCCAAGATATATTGGAAAAAGAAAATCAAGTATTATTGCAGCATTTTTTTATATTATAGCTATTGTCCTTAGTTTATTTCCCTTCTATTTAAAAAGATTTGAAACTTATTATTTTAATGGCGCTTATCTTTTTCTTGTTTTAATTTGTGATACTATGCTTTTAAGTACAGCGATTCATCTAATAATTAAGAAAAATCCTCATTTTAAATTCTATAGAAAATTCACTTTAATTGCAATTTTTATTGGTTTATTAGCTTTTTTGATTGGAGCTCTAGTAACATTTTAAATTTTTTAATAAAACCAATAAGCAACAGTTGTTACATTTAAAATCCAAAATATTTATTAATATATAATTATATTAGGATATTACTATTGATATCTATTAATATGAGGTTAATATATTTGTAAGGAGGGTAGAATATGAAGTGTTCTAATTGCAAGTGCATGCTTCAGCCTGATGCAAAACTATGTATATTCTGTGGAAAACCTATTGATTTTTAAATATAAATCTTAAAAGTAAATCAATGTTTTGCGTGAAATCAATTAATTTTTAATCAATTTTTTGTTTTATTTAATACAAATGATTAGAGGTATTTAATTGATTAAAAGTAATATTGCAGGTGTTCTATTTGTTTTAATACTTCTAATTATTTCTAATAATATCTTAAAATATTTCTTGAAGATTTTCGAGTCTTGTGTATGGGTACGATAAGAAGCATTATTTAGTGCTCAAGATTAGAATATTGTTGATACATTTGGATTTGTAAAAGAAACCTTTAGGAAAATTATTAAAATTTTAAATAAAAAACGACAGATTAATAAAGCACTATTTATATTTAATCTATATAGAATATCGTTTATAAGCGATATTATTATAAAAAAATTTATATACTTATAAATCAATTATATTATGTAGGATGGGGGAGTTTTCCTAATTTTTTCCTATCTCTCCTCACCACCTCCACGGCTTCCCCATCCATAAAGCTTACATTAAAAGTTTTAATACTACCTCTTTTATATGAGGAACAGTATCATAATTCTTAATGTCAGATGGTGTAATCCACTTGTAATCTGTATGCTCCCAGTCTATTTTTATTTTACTTTTTTTTAAGGTTTTAAATAAAAAAGGAAAAACTTTCCAGTTATACTCTTTTTCATCATAAATATCAGTAAATTCAATGGGATTTATTTGTTTGATTAACTCTACATTATCCTCAGTGATACCTACTTCTTCACGAATTTCTTTTAGAGCTGTTTCAAGAGGTGTTTCATCTTTTTCAACGTAACCTGCTACACCACTCCATGAGCCTTTATAGGTACTTACTTTATTGCTTCTTTTCAGAATTAAGATTTTACCCTCATCATTTTTTAATATACTAGTTGCAACATCAGGCATTTCTAAAACCTCTTGCATATATAATCTATAATTGATTCAAAGACTGCTTCACCATCACCATAATTTGTAATATCTTCGTTTTGTCTGGTCCAATTTGGATGCTGAAATTTATAAAAAGTACGTTCAGGATGAGGCATCATACCAAAAACATTACCTATACTATTACATATACCTGCAAGATTTGAAAATGAGCCATTTGGATTCCAGGGATAACCAGCATAATTTCCATCGGGATCTACATAACGAAAGACAATCTGATCATTTTTTTCAAGTTTTTTAAGGTATTCGTTCTGTTTATCGAGTGGAAGTAATAGCTTTCCTTCTGCATGAGCACTAGGAATAAGACGAATATCATTTTTCGGAATCTTTTTTGTAAATACACATTTGCCATTGTTTTCATGTTTTAAAAGAGTTGGACGGCATTCAAAGCGATCAGAGTCATTGATATTCAAACAAGCATCAGGAGTTTGGGTCATAATATTGTCAATTCCAGGTAGAAGACCAAGTTCTGTTAACACCTGAAAACCGTTACAAACTCCAAGAATAGGATATTCTTGTTTTACATATTCTTCGAGATCTTTTCTAAGCTTACTTTTAATTCTTGCTGCAAATATTGCTCCTGCTCTAATGTAGTCTCCAGCTGAAAATCCGCCTGGAAACATTAGACATTGGAAATCTGAAATATTTCTTTTTTCATCTTTATTACAATCAATATGAAGAAGTTGCTTTAAATGAACGAATTCTGGTTTTGCTCCTAGTCTTTTAAACGCATCAAGTGATTCTTGTTCACAATTTGTACCTTCAATTCTAATTATTGCGATTCTTACGTCTTTTATATTCAATTTTCTCCTCCTTAATTAAGCAATTCAGTATTATCAATAATGTTATATCATTTTTTATTAAATAATTAAAAAATCCGTCTTTAAACAATAATTAAAATCAATTTTAATATAACGAATTACAGTTTTATGAAGGAAAAATATATATCTTAAAGATTATATTGATATTTGGGGGAAAAATGGTATTGAGGAAAATTTCATGCTTAGTTATTGTTTCATTGTTTTGTATTTCATCATCGATTGGATTGACAGTTTCAACTAAAAATATTACGACTGATAATACTTCTTGTGAGACATTATCTGATATTCCTTTTCAGGATGGATGGCCGCAGGAGACAATTGGTCAGATTGTATCATCTCCTGTTATCGCAGACTTGGATAATGATGGTAATATGGAAATTATAGTAGGATCTGGTAGCGACCCTTTTGATGAGTATAGGGTTTATGTATTTCATAGTGATGGGTCTATAATGGATGGATGGCCTGTAACCTTAAAGAAAGATGTTGAAAGTGTTCCTGCTGTGGGTGATTTGGATAATGACGGTGACTTGGAAATAATCATTAACGATATTTGTTTTTATGTTTATGCTTTCCATCACGATGGTACAATGATGGATGGTTGGCCAAAGTCAATTGATTTTATGAGCTCGCCTCCTACTCTCTATGATATTGATAAGGATGGTGACTTGGAAATTATTGCAGCTTATAATAAGATTATATCCTTTGCAAATCATGCAACTGTGAGTATTTGGCATCATGATGGAACAGATCTTGAAGGGTGGCCTCAGGTTATTTT
>CAZVNH010000317.1:0-223 GCA_964628575.1 uncultured Thermoplasmatales archaeon
CATTAGCACTTGATTCAACGGAAAAACCATTTTCCTCAGATTTCATCAAAAAACATACACTTGGACCATCAAGTAGTGTGCAAACTGCATTGAAAATGCTCATTGAAAAAGGAGTTATAGATGAACATTATCATTTCATTGATCCATTGTTTGAAAATTGGATTATTTTTAAGCATAGCAAAATCATACAATAATTACATATTTTAATTAGATTTTCAAATAT
>CAZVNH010000317.1:233-484 GCA_964628575.1 uncultured Thermoplasmatales archaeon
AATCTATAGAAAATAAATATTGAGGCTATGATTAGAGTTTTTAAGGAGAAAAACAGACCATAATCACTATACATAAATATGTTTTCCACTAATCTCATTATAAAAAAAACTCTATAGAAAAGGATTATTATATCTCCTTGATGTTTACCATGAATATTAAAATTTTTATTTTTTACTTTAATGAGGAATGATAATGAAATGTGAACCGTTGAAAAATAAAAAACAAAAAATGATTAAAGATATCCTAAAGT
>CAZVNH010000317.1:494-3442 GCA_964628575.1 uncultured Thermoplasmatales archaeon
TGGTATCCCCTTTTATTTCAATCTCTATATCGTATTTAGGTTTTAAAAAAGGTGTTGATGATTCTTTTAATGTTTTTGCTTCTTTTGTTGATCTATTTAAAAGATATAAAAACAATGTAAAATTACTGATGAATGAACAAAGAAATGTATGGGAGGAATTTGTAAAGTATTATGAAACCCAATCAGATGTAAACACTTCAAATTACCTTAACAAGTACAACAACTGGCTTTTTGAGTATATTTTTTATGATATTAATAACTTGAATCCTAATGATTTTTTAAGATTATAAAAAAATTATTATGTATGACAATGTTTCCTAACAGATTTAATTAATAAAGTATAATGCGACTCTTAAACATTTATTATTTTAGATCCTAAATAAAACTCTTGGGATATACAAACCGTTATTTGAAAAACTCTAAATTTATACTGTTTTACTTTTTTCGTTTTTTCAATAAATATTTATTATCTTTATCAAGATCTACGAAAAAATCTGCAACTTCTTTCAGTTTATGAGATGTGGTTTTACCAAATGCTACTACTTCTGTTCTGCAACCCAAACTTTTTGCATGTTCTAATAAATCGGAGAAATCCCCATCTCCACTTACCAGAATAATAGTATCTAGTTTTGGCGCTAATCTCATGACGTCCATTGCTATTCCTACATCCCAGTCACCTTTTTTAGCACCACCATAGAACACCTGAAGATCCTTTGATTTTACTTCGAAACCCATTTCAGCTAATGCATCATAAAATGTGTCCTCATCCTTTACATCTGCTTTTATAACATATGCAATAGCTCTAATGAGTCGTCTACCAGCTATTGCTTCTTTTAAAATTGTTTTAAAATTTGCTTTGCTCTTGTATAACTGCCTTGCAGAGTAATACATATTTTGCACATCAACAAAGATACCAGTTCTCTGATCTATATATCCTGCTTTTGTCATAATACTCAATCCAATAATGTATCTTTGCTTAAAAAACAAATCCTTTAAAATGGAAGAATTTTTAACACCGATTTCAAAGTTAATATATTATTAAAAACTGGTAGATTGGATTTAGATATCTATTAAACTCCAATTAAAATCTAATTACTTATGTCTGAATCTCTAGATTAGAGACCTCTTAAGTTGAGATTATTTTCATATTTTCTAAATCAATTTAAATATTTTAAATGAAACAGAGAGTATAAATTTTAGATTTCAATTAGTTAATACATTATGAAAATTCATCACACAATATCAGAATCTGCTTTTTTAGTAAACGAATCAAGAGCTCGAAGAGTTGATATTAGTCAGGATATCTATGCTCATTTATGGATTTCTAATTCTACTAAAAAACTATGGGATGATTTTTCAAAGAATGTATATCAATATGATGATATTGAACTTGGTCTTCGTAACAGGTTTTTTCTTGATTGTCTAAATAAATTTGTTAAGTCCATTGTAAATCCAGTTTTTATTAACATTGGAGCAGGTTTTACATCTTATCCATTTCTTATAAGTAAACCTTGCAAATGTGCAGAAGTTGACCTAAGCCATGTTATCGATTATAAACGGAAAAAAATTATTAATTGGATTAAAGAAAAAAAATTACCCGAGAGAAGTATAGAATTTTTTTCAGTAGATTTATGCAATTCTGCAGATTTGAAACGCCTTAAGAAATTTTTAATATCTTTTATTAAAAAAGAGAAATCATTTATCCTTCTTGAAGGTATTACATACTATATAGATAAACCTACTTTAAACAATCTTTTTAAGATATTTTCAGATATTCAGGAGTTAGATTCAATTCTTGCATTTGATTTTTGGAATCCAAGGATTGAAAAAAATCTGGTTTATCAGAAATTTAAGAAATATTGGGCTGAAAAATTTAACTACAAAGAAAATTGTTACAATCTTTTTGATGTAGATTTTATTCAGAATATTATGGGTTATGAAATAATAGAATTAACTGACATTCAGAAACTTGAAAAACGATTTTTAAAAACAAATATTTTAAAAAATTATGAAAATATACTTCCAGAAAATTATGTAGTTTTAAAGAAAATTAAAAGTTAATTGTTTTGGTAAAATGATTAAGTACAAACACTTAAATAAATAATTTTTGATGAAATTATTAAATATTTTTTAACAGAATATTTTATTATATATAATAAAAATTGGAATTTTTACAACAATATTTCTTAATGTAAATAACAAAACAACACTTCTCCAAAACTGCATGTAGCTGATAAAGCGAAAGCTCCATAATTATGTCCTTCAAGCAACAAAGAATGAGCAGGAAGAACAGATAAAATTATATCCTCATCAGGTGCACCTAAAACAGTAGATGCTAAGGTAAAAAAATGAGAAAGAAACGTTGATTCTCTCCTGTTAAATATTTTTATACAGCAAAGACTTATATAAATTAAGTGAGTGTTGTTTTTGAGAAAGAAAAAAAGATTTTTTCTTCTACGCCCTATGAATTATTATAGAAGAAAGATTTTGAACTATATTTTTTGTATTCCAAGTCGTTGCAACAATATTTGTAGTATTGGGAATAGATATGGATGATTCATATACATTTTTTTTATAATTTATTCAATGATTGCAGGCAGAATAAGGGCGTTCACTTCAGCGGTCACCCTGTTGCCAGCATTATCATAAGCTCGAGCCTCTATGTTATAACATTCTCGGATGGTCAATCCTGTCCATAGCCATGAATATAGGGGAGTACTAGATGTACCGAAATAGACGGTATTTCTCCAAGTATCGTCAATGTAAAATTCTACTCCTGCTAAACTCCAGCATCCTGCATCATCAGCAGTTGCTTCGATTGTGAACTCTTTTGGAGGTGTAGGTAATGGAAATAATGGAAAGCGAATAATCGCACAGGATGGGCAACCAACGATTAATGAAATAATTCTACATACCAATGGTTTAATAGGAGCAGACCAAGAGCTATC
>CAZVNH010000318.1:0-3441 GCA_964628575.1 uncultured Thermoplasmatales archaeon
GAATCCTAATGCTTCTACGATATGAATAGCATCGTGTAAGAATTTATCAGTAGTCCAGAGATATAAATGACAATTCTTTGCATATCTAATCTGTTTCATATATTTTAATATATCTGGAACTTTCATTAATTTATAATGTCTGTCTGCACCACGCTTAATTCTTCCTGCTCCAGTCTCATTCCAAGGTGGATCGGCATATACAGTTTTGTATTCTTTAATTTCTCTCATAAAAATCCTCCAAGGAATTGGAGCATCGGTGAGAAAAATACATTTTCTCCCAACATTACTTATCAACTCCTTTGACAAGGGTCGCATGGAAGCTCGGAACTTGCTCTACTGTAATATTAAAGTTAGATATGTTGCCCATGATATCTTCGACTATAACAGAATAGTCACCTTCCCAATCTCCTCTAATTTCCCACATATCCCTACTATGAAATATTTCATCAGCATATCTTTCGGCGGCATCCGAGGGTTCAAATCCTTTTACTTCTATAGACTCTGCATCATATCCATCATCATAATCGCATTTTAAACAACATCTATATTTTCCCACAGTTATCACATCCTTTTTTTTTAATACCCCCTGCTTTAGCTGGGGGAGTGTGTCATTTACTTATCAACTCCTTTGTTTCCAACATAAATTAATCCTAATTCTTTAAACTCTTCTTCGTTATCTTTTTTAAATATACAACATATTCTTGGCCTATGCCAGACCCTTGTACCAATAAAAATTCTTTTGTAAAAGCTGGTCCCATGGGGTCTCGGTGTAATCAGGTAATGATACGAGCAAATATAACCATTAGGTTTGGTAATTCTAACAGCTTCTTTAATATATTTATTATAAACAATTTTTTTCGTTCCATATAATTTATCACTATAATCATTATTGTACGGTGGGTCACAAATTGTTAATTCAAATTTATTGGTTAAGTCATCTGGTAATTTGTGGCAATCACAAATTAAATCTGGATTTACTTCAGGGTTGATATCTATTCGATATCCATACTTTGTCATACCTGCGAATAGTTGTGCTACTTTATCTTTCAAGTTATTTTTTTTATAATCATATCCAAATAACTTTAATAATTTCTCTTCAAACCAAAGCGGAAATCCACCTTTATAATGGTCGGGCTTTGGTCGTGGTAATATCCATACAATATTTTCAATGGTGATTATTCCACATCCTTCAATAATCTATTTTCTTATACGGCATTCCTCGTAAATCATAATATATATGACCTTTACACCATCTACACCATTTCGGTTTCGGTGGCTTCTTACACACACTGGCACTATAAGTAATAGCACCACAATGAGGACAGCGTACTTCTGTGTATATTACCCTTCTTCTTAACACTGGATCAGGATTGGGGAATTTCTTGTACGGTCCGTAATAGGCAGTGCCCCGTTGTCCTTTCTTAAATCTGGGGGTTCTAGCATTCATAATCTGTCTCCGTTCAACATTTGGAAATCCCTTCCGTTTATGATGCATCAGCAGTCTCCTTATATTCTGGATCACATTTAAAATTAACCAATTGGTTGTGTTTTCTACATTTCTTTCTGAAACTTTTTATTTCTTCTTTAGTCCAGTAAATAGGAACAATATTCGGTGAAACTTGATTGTCATAATAACAATCTGCAACTTGGACATTCCAAACCTTCAATAAATCTAGTTTTTGTAGGTTGGTTTTGTATTTTATCTTCCAGTTGCATATCATAAAAACCATTAATTGTTTGGGGTTATATCCTACCATTTTTAACATTTCTATAGTATCTTTGATTTTATACTGTAATCCAAATCCGAAATCCCATGCCAATCGTATTTTTCTATGATGACCTTTTTTTAACCAATATGCCATTTCCATAGTTAAATATCTATAATCTATACCACAAATCAATTCATAATAAACATTTTTATCATTAACTTTTTTAATTGCTAATTCTTTCAGTATATCTAACGCTTCGGGTTTGCATAGGAGGTTCATATCCATAATTTTAACACTGTTTCTTACTATATCTGGTATTGGGAATACACGATATTCTTGTGGTTCATAACAAAACGGACAATTGTTTGGACAACCTTCGGATAGTCGTATCCATTGTTCTGTTTTGTTGTATTTATTATATGGACCATACGAATATTTTATTTCTCTGCCTAAATGGTCCGTTTGTTTAGAATGAATTTTATGCATCTCCAATCTCCTCAAGTATTTCTTCGATTAACTCTTTTAATTTTGGTTTAAGTCGTTCTAGTATATTTTTAACAGCATGATTAGTTGCTATCGATTCCTGTTTGCCAACATCTCCGTTCTCTAATAAATGTACATTCTGAACTAGGATTGTAGTCACTGTCTTGCTTGCATTACTCTCTTGTCGTAATAGTTCTGCAATATAAGTCGGAACTGATATCGATATTGTTTCTGTGGTTTTACCCTTTTTTATCACTAATCTCCCTCCAGATATACTTTACCATCTTTCTCAATGATATATTTGTTAATCTTTAAATCATTATATTTACCCTGAGCACTATGTCTCATTACCTGGTAATAGTTAGTCCAAAACGATAGCAAATCCTCTTTCGGAATGAATCCGTCTGGTTCATCTGTAATTATATTATGGATACTCAGCTTCCAGATATCATCGTGCATTACCTGTCTGTTTCGATATTCGCTGGTCAGTAGCTCTTTCATTGTATCGTCCATCTTGATTTTTGGATAAGTATTGGTAGCCACTGCAAATGCTACTGCAATCCTTCTATATATCTGTTCATCAAAATGTGGTAAATCCCAATGCTTGAGCCACTGGTTGATTTCATCATAATCTATCTTTTCAGTAGGATTAGATACCAGATTCAGACACTTCTTTACAGCTTCATGGAACTTCTTTTGGGAATTCTTCTGTATCTTACCATTGCCATTCCGATTGATCTCTTTGAATTTCAGTGCATCCATACAAGATGGTAGAAATAGTTCCCAGGTGAATCTTCTGCCCAAACCAGATACAAAGTTGATACCAGTCGGTCTCATTCCACCTACGATTGTAGTGCAAATCTTATCCAACTCGATAGCACCATAGGATAAATCTTTAGTGGCCGAATCGGAATCCAACGCTTCTAGTAGATATGATTCTTCATTGGTCAACCCTTCACCCTGCATCAGTATTTTCATTCGCATGAATTCGGGTGCACTGATGATACCAGTTTGAAATCGTTGAAGCAATCCGTTGGATTCAACTATCCCTTCTTTAGATTTATACATCGTACCTAACCAGCATTCAGGACTGAATGTAGTTCTATATCCCACAGGTATCTTATCGAATCCCCAGAGCAATCCCGAATGAGTATGAAAGAACAGCCTGAACCACATGGACTTGCCGAATCCAGATGGTGCAATGAATATCATATGATTACGGAAGTTGCATGGTGATCCGTCTTTATTT
>CAZVNH010000319.1:0-3413 GCA_964628575.1 uncultured Thermoplasmatales archaeon
TCCTTGATTTCATTAAAACTACTCCTGTCTAACTGTAAATAATTGACTAAAAATTATATATCTTCTAGTTTGCTTTCATAAATGTTTAGAATATCACTTATTTTTTGACTTAGGTAATTTTCTAATTCTTTTGAAAAATATATTAACTCGGTGTGAATATATCTTAGCTCTAAAATGGTTTGATTATTCGCAATTTGTGAAAATATTCTATTAAATATATGGTCTTCAGTGTATCTATCATTATATTTTAAGTAAGAACGCAATTCTCTTAAAGAAGATTTCTCCCTTTTATCAAAAGTTTTTCCTGCAAAAAAATCCCCATGATATTGTTCAACTACTTGTTGCTTAATGCGTCGGACACTTTCTAAAATTTGTCTGCTTTCCTCAGTAGTTTCTCCTCTATTTACACCTTCTATTGAATATCGATCGACAACTGAATCGATTTCTTCTTTCAAAATTATTCTAGCCTTGTAATGAAGGTTATAATATTTTCTTGATAGCTTATCAAAATATTTAATTTTATCTTCAAGAGATTTGGGTATTCTAATTTTTTGACTAGCTTTTAAATTATCAAATACTTTTAGTGTAGATTTCGCATTAAAGGAACATCCAAATTTCTCTAGATTATCATTTATCTTTGTGATTTCATCATATAATGGTTCATAAATCTCAATCCTATTCTGCTGAGCATAGGAGATTTCTCGCTGTTTATTGAATGACCATAGGTAGTAAGCCAAAGTGAAAACTGCAATCACAGCAGCAGCAATTAAAGCAAAAGTCGAAATTGTTGACCAAAAGGCACTTGCCTCTGATGCTCTAGCAGATCTGAGTTGCGCATATTCTGAGGTAGTATATACATTAACATTGATGTCGGAATTGAATACAGTGATTTTACTATTATAATCAAAATTTTTAGAATAAATTCCACAATAACGAAAACCTATTGGTCTTCCTTCATGCTCAAATTCAATTCTTAGTGACCAAAGACCAGATTCATCAAAATTAATAATTGCCCGTTCCCCATATTTTGATAAATATCCTGCAGTAAAGTAATTTTCATTAGTAGTTTGTCTAAAATTCTCTTGATAGGTCAATCCACTTGGTGAAACAATTTCAATTTTTTCAGGTTCAATAGTTAAGTCTTCGGGTTTTTTAACGAGCATTTCAATATTACAATAATCTATTTTATCTCCTATTAAAAATTCGTTATCATCTAAAAATTCTCTTTTTTGTTTATCAAAACCTAAATACAAATAGAAAACATATCCTGAAGATATACTATCATCGTTATTTATTTGCTCCCAAGTATATGTTTGTTCATAAGTTTTTGGGGTTACTGATAATATCCATCCTATCAACATAATATTAACTAGGACTGATATAACTAACACTGAAGCGAGCACTATTGTTAATTTTTGTTTCTTCACTTTAACTACCTGAATTTATTAACTTCTATCTACTTATAAATCCTATTTTTGCTAGTGAATTAGTGCTTCTTCCAATATACTTCCTTATATAACTATTGATACTATATTTGTTGAACAGGAGAAAAAGTATTCGTTTATAATCTCATATACAAGGTGTTTAAAAATATTTAGACTCCTTTATAATTAATAAGGAACTGTTTTAGTAAAAAGATTAAATTACGAATTGCATATTATTCCTCGATCTTAATGGGCGAGGAACAATCAATTTACAAAGAGACTTTTGTTGCTATAAAAAGCATATACGATTACAAGTTGAGACGAAGGGAAATAAGGAGACATCAATTCAATCTTGTTTTGGTTTTGGCCGGTGTTTTATCTCTAGCATTGTTTACTCTCTATACTTATGATAATGTAAAGCCTTGGTATTTCGCTGGGGTTCTGATAGTTTTTCTATACTCTATATCTATCTATCATATTTTCCCTAAAAAATTATTGAGACCTTGGTATCTATTGGAGGATTACGAAAAAGTTGCCAAAGGCGATATACCACTAAGTGAGATATACAAGCGCTTAGTCTACGAAATGTATCTGTTAGTTCATAGACAAAAAGACAAATTTGATAAAAAAGAAAGGAGAGATATTATTATCTCTATTTATCTAATTGTGAGTATTTTTTCGACTCTAATAATTACCCTATCTTTTAGTAATTTTTTATATATTTTATACTCTTTTATTGGAATAGTTATCTTTTTTGGTTTGCTATTTTTACATCTCTATAAAAAGTTTGAGGAAGAAATTAATGATGAAGTTAAAAATTTTAATCTAAAGGTTGAGAGATATATGAATCAAAATAAAAAGAAAAAAGGAAAGGAGCCTACTAATCAGGAGATAATAGATAAGCTAAAACATCTTGAAACAGGGTTGAAAAAATCTTCGCATCTTGCTCTTGTAGCTATATCGTTTGCCATTATTGCTGTAGCAATCCCGACATTCCTTGACATTATGGATACGCCTGAATGGGGAAGAGGAATTTTCGTCATTCTTTATTTTGGTATTGGATTTTATATTTTGTTTGAACAAGTATACAAAATAAAAAACCTTTCAAAATAGTCATGTAAAAAATTATTAACATTTTGTAAGTGAGAAATCCACAGACTTTAGTATGGGGATGAATCACGCCCACCAAAAACCCGTAATGTTTTACCTGGTTTTTCTCCTGTTGATTTGTTCACGATTCGGCGGGCTCATTATAATATTAAACATGATAAATATTAACATTAATTATAATAATTTTAAAAGTTGAAATTAATCTTTTTTATATATCGTTATCTTTAAAAATAGAATCATCTATAATTAACTCTTAAATTATTGATATATGTATACTATAAAGTTGCTATTGTGTATTAAATCTTTAAATGTGTATTCAACTTCTCCATCGAAATGTAACTCTTTATTATAATAATTATAACCATAGGATACATTATATAAAGTTAATCTATGTGGCCACCGTGCCCATTGACCATCAATTCTATAGTTGAATGTTCCTTCTATTGTTTGTGAGCCGTTTTGATGTGTAACTAATATTCCTTCAAAATATAATTTTATTTTTTCAGGTAAATCATAGTATATATATCCTGAATGTTTTGATGTATCATCTTCGTATGTCATGTTAAAACTATATTTTTGATGTTCAGGCGAAAGAGTATATTCTATGTTAAAAATAGCTTCATTTCCTATTATTTGCCCATTTAATTCTGCTATTATATTGTATCCTGTTATTGGATGAATAAATTCAAAATTAGATGTTATTTGATTTTCATTTCTAGTTATAGGTATATAATATGGTTCTTCTTGATATGGAATAGGTGAAATCCATTGCGCTTCTATTTCTGCGAGTTCAGTAACTTTATCAGGATCTACATCAATTGTAACTGGTCCCCCCTGAGATTCTCCATAATAAACAGTTAATCCTCTAGCGGTTAAAAC
>CAZVNH010000320.1:0-3402 GCA_964628575.1 uncultured Thermoplasmatales archaeon
GTCCAATTCCAATAAAAGCAGTACCAAATTTTACATTTTTATCAGCAATTATTATATCACAGGCAAGAGCAAGAGATAATCCTGCCCCAAATGCTGCACCATTAACTGCAGCAATAACTGGTTTTTTCATAGATCGCATTTCAATTACACATTTATGAATTCCTCTTGTAAGATCCCTTAAAAATCTTGATTTATCCTTAGAATTATACATCTCCTTTACATCTCCACCTCCGCAGAAGCCTTTACCAGATCCCTTGATTACAACTACAGATATAGAATCATCCTGTGCATACTTGTGTAAAATATCATGTAATTCTTTTCCAAGTTTTATATCAAAAGAATTTAACCTTTCAGGTCTGTTAAGAGTTATATAGGCAACATTATCTCTTTCTTTGGAAAAAAGTGTTTCATATTTCATCTGTATCTATTTAGAATATAAGTGATTTTGATTTAAATTTTAGGGAAAAATTTAAAAAATAGTTAACTATGCCAGACAACTAAGTTAACAATTGGAGGATTTAAAAAATGGAAGTCAATCTATATATAAACAAATACAAAAATTTAAGGTTAAATTTTTTTAAATGGAGATATGAACTAGAAATTATGTATAAACTCTCATTTGCTTTTTTCCTTGCTTGCTTAACAGGTCTTCTTGCACAGTTTAGGTTCTATATTCCAGGAACACCTGTACCTGTAACAGGACAAGTCTTTGGAGTTTTTCTTGCAGGTATATTGTTAGGTGCATGGGGGGGAGTAAGTCAAATAATGTATTTAGGAATTGGAGTAGCTGGAGTACCATGGTTTGCAGGATTTAATGGAGGAATTGCATATATTGCAGGACCAACTGGAGGTTATATAATTGGCTTTATTATTGCGGCTTTCTTTATTGGTTATATGATAGATAGATATGTCAAATCAAGAAATTTTTTATCACTTATTGCATTAATGTTATTTTCTTCATTTGTTTTGATCTATATACCTGGATTATTACAGTTTTATTTATGGACAGGTGGAACAATAGGAATCTTTGAACTCTTTACACTATGTGTTTTTCCATTTATTATAGCTGATATTATTAAAGCTGTGATTGCTGCAGGTATTGCAAATATAATAACACCAAAAACATCATATGGCTCTGATATGTAAAAAAATTAATCAATATTTTTTTACTTATTTTTTATTTTGGGGAAATGAGATATTGAGAGAAAAGATTCTTAACCTCCTTGATGAAAAAAATTTTATATCCGGTGAAAAAATATCAAAGAGGATAGGTATATCTAGAACAGCAGTATGGAAGCATATTGCATATCTAAAAAAAATTGGATATAATATTGAATCAAAAAAAAATCTTGGATATAGATTAATATCTAGACCAGATAACCCAGTTGAAGAAGAATTGGTAAATAAATTAAATACAAAAATTATTGGTAAAAAAATAGTTTATTTGAAAACAGTTGATTCAACAAATAATTATGCAAAAAAATTAATAAAAAATGAATACTTAGAAGGAACAGTAATAATTTCAGAAATACAAACTAAGGGTAGAGGTCGTAAAAATAGGGAGTGGATATCACCAGAGGGTGGTCTTTGGTTTTCAGTGATTTTAAATCCTAATATTCCAACAATGAAAGGTATGCTTATCACAATGTTATGCTCTGTTTCAATAGTAGAAAGTATTAAAAAAATTACAGGTCTAAATCCAGTAATTAAATGGCCGAATGATATACTAATTAACAATAAAAAAGTCTGCGGTATCTTGACAGAATTGGATGCTGAAATTGACAGGATAAATTATATGATTGTTGGTATTGGTATTAATGTTAATAACATAATAAATAAAAAATTATTAAATATGGCTACAAGTTTGAGCAATGAAAAAAAAGTTGACATCTCCAGAGTCAATCTTTTTATAAATATATTAGATAATTTAGATAAAAATTATTTAATTTTTAAATCAAATCAAATAAAATATATTCGTGAACAATGGATTAAATATTCTAATATAATCGGGAGAAAGATAAGAATTATTAACAATAAAAAAGAAATAACTGGTAAAGTTCTTAGTGTTGATGAATCAGGATGTTTGATATTAAATTATAATGGAAAAAATATAAAAATTATAACTGGCGATATTAAATATTTATGATAATCTTTTAATAAAAATACTTTCTAACTTAAAAAATTAACAATGGTTAAGTTTATAAGCCTGTAATTGTTAACAAATTTATATATATTTATGCGGAGGTGAAAAAATAAGAAAAATAAAAGTATCTATAGAAGTTGGTTTAGTAATTGCTGTAGTCTTGGCTTTAGTTTTACCAAGTTCTGCCGTAGTTACTTACAATGATGTCAAAGAAATAGCAGATCCGTTATGGGTTGGTAAAGAACGAGTTGAAATAAAGGAAGCAAAAACTTGGAATAAAGAGAAATCACCATATCCTCAAAATGTTGGTGAAAATGTACAGGTATCTGGATGGGCTGAAGGCGATGACCGTCGACCTGGAATAACTAAAGCATCAACTGGAGAGGTTTTTGTAACGTATCAACACGATGAGGGTATATTAACCTCAAGTGCTGGATTTGCTTATAATGCTGATCCATCTGATGGAGAAGCATGGTTTAATAATGGTGTAATATTATCATTACAAGGTGTAGATACAATATATTATCCAGATACAGCAACTTGTGAGCATCCAGATTATGAACTAATGAACGTATTTGTTGCAATAGATACAGAAGAAGCAGGTGGAATGTATATTTCAGATTTAACAGATTATGAAACTTGGGAAATATATACTTGGACAAATGGAGCACCTGAACCAGAACTTGCACAAATATCAGATGGTGGATGGTACCAAGATCTTTATTATGATGATGTAATTGGGCCATTTAATTTCTATATATATCACGAAATATATGAATCATATGACATTGAAAGTTGTCCGATATTTTTCCATACAGGAATAGATGCAGAAAGTGGCGTTGGTTATTTTGATGCACAAAGTTTTGAAAAAACAGCTCCAGCAAGTGATCCGGATTATGTAAATCTAGAGGATAGAATACATACATGTATCTATAACACAGATACTGAAAAGGTAATTTGGAAAAAGATCGATCCTGCAATTGAAACAGACTACGAATTTACAGAGTTCCAAGCAACTGTTGCAGATGGAACAAATCCATCTATTGCAGCATATGACACTAATGTAGCCATTGTATATGCAAACGAAGGAAATATAAAATGCGTATATAGTAGTAATGATGGTGAAACCTGGTCTCAACCAGTTACTATAGGACCTGGTGGTTTTCCAGATGTCTATGCTCAGGGGAGTATGCTTTTTGCAGGATATGTAAACAATGGTAATTTGTATGTTGTTTCTTCTAATGATGGAGGTCAAACTT
>CAZVNH010000321.1:0-348 GCA_964628575.1 uncultured Thermoplasmatales archaeon
GGTCCTGTTTGGGAGTTTGTTACTGAGTTGTTTTATAAGCCTGATTTGGTTGTTATTGATATTTGGAATTTGAATAATACTATATTTTATCAAATTCAGAATGTTGGTGATGAAATTGCACCCAATGGTCATGAAACTGCATTAATAGTAGATTCTTCATATATTGATTCAGATATCATTCAAAATAATCTACTACCTCAAGAGAGATATACAAGCTCATTTTCAAATTTTCAATGGACATGTAGTAATAATGATGATTCTATCAAGGTTTGTTCAGATTATCAGGATGATATTTTTGAACATAATGAAAATAATAATTGCCTTGATGAAACCTGGTATTGTGATACC
>CAZVNH010000321.1:358-3394 GCA_964628575.1 uncultured Thermoplasmatales archaeon
ACCATACCACCAGTAATAACTTCAGGTCCATATGTTAATTACATTAGTTCTAATGAAGTAGAAATTAGTTGGGAGACAGATGAAGATAGTGATAGTATTGTTAAATATGGAAATAATAGTGGCATATATGATTTTACTAAAAGCAATAGTCTAATGGTTACAAATCATATACTAAATATAAAAAATCTGATCCCTGGAACAATCTATAACTATATAGTTGAATCAACAGATACTAATCAAAATACTGTAACAAGTGATACATATTTTTTTACAACTCCTGCAAAATATGATAGTATTAATCCAACTATTACATACTTTAATATGACATGTAAAAAAGATAGATTGCCTCTAGAATTTTGTTTAAATTTCTTTGATGATATTGGAACAAATTATGTTAAATTTTTTATGGATGGAGAACATATTTATACTGATTATACTCCACCTTTTACTGCTAAGATTAATCCTTCTCAACTTGGAATGACTCTGGATGAGTTTTATGCTGAACATGTTTTCAGTGCAAGAGCATATGATTTATCTGGCAATTCAGATATGGTATTTCTTGATGAACAAAATTTTCCACCACCATGTAACGATATGCACTGTGAGATTCGATATCCACTTGGCTGGAATGCTGTATTATACACAAATGATGGAGTTGTACATGAAACACTTGACCTTGAGGTTTTTGCTGATGAGTTCAGAAACATTGAAATTGTATCTGATGAAGGTATGTCTGTTGGTATAGAGCATTATTCCCCTGTTTCTAAACTTGAGTTTTATATTGATGATGATATGATCTATGACTGTAATCCATCTAGTAAAACTGTTATTCATCCATGGGATGCTGAAGCATATGGTCTAGGCCTTGGTGATCATACTTTTAAAGTAATTGCGTATGGTATGTATAATTGTAAAGTAGAAGATGAAGTAATAATTCAAGTTATTGATAGTAAACCTAATATCAACATTGAAACAGATATAGATCGAGTAGATAATTATTTTGTAATGAGATTTTATATTAGAAATACAGGTCAGGATGATGCATATCTTGATAATATGACAGTTAATCTAACAGGTTATCAATCTATTATTAAAACAGATCCAGACTATGAAGTATTACCTTTTTATGATATTGAAACAGAGAAATGTAATACATGGGTGAATTTCTCAGCAGGTGTAGTGATTCATTCAGCTCCAAGTGAAGTATTAACTGTTAATTTCCTATCTGTACCTATAATGTACTCGTTTCTGAATTATTACATGGTTGGAATTGAGATAATCTATCATGATAGTGCTGGGATATATTATACAGAATCATTTTCAGAGATTGATAGTTGGCATTGGCTTTTAGAAAAAGCCCATGATGCGTTTAATACTTCTGATTATTTGATAATTACAAATCCAAGGAACCTTATAAAGATATATGATGACGTTGAAGTAAATCAGCTTTTATCAAAGATAGCTGAACTGGCAACTATTAGAAATGGTGTACTTGGTTATTTTTCAGCATATGATTCAGT
This sequence comes from uncultured Thermoplasmatales archaeon, assembly GCA_964628575.1. Taxonomy (GTDB): domain Archaea; phylum Thermoplasmatota; class E2; order DHVEG-1; family DHVEG-1; genus CAZVNH01. The sequence continues at coordinate 1,879 of CAZVNH010000321.1, forward strand.
TTTAACTAAATATAATCTTTTCAGTAAAGTAGCCATTGGAAACGTTTATGCAGGTAACCTTGATGAAATAATAATTACTGATACGTCTGGTGATAGAGTTAGAATGTATGACTCAAGATTAAATATCTATAATATTAGACATGATCTTACAAATGGTGATTGTGTTGCAGTTGGAGATGTATGGACGACTAATTTCTGTGATGGAAGATCACATGGTTGGGATGAAATAGTTGTTGCAGATTGCAATGGAGACGATGAAGGTTTAATGACAATTTATCAAACTAATATTTCTGATAGAGGAAAATTTATTAAAATAGGTGATTTTCCAACTGATTTCAACTTTGGTGACAAGCTTGCATGTGGTGATGTAGAAGGCTATGGTTATGAACAAATAATTGTTGCAAAAGATGACAGTGGGATGTCTGGAGAAATACAAATATATGATCCATTAACACCCACGCCATTAGAAACATTTTCATCTGAATTTTCAAGTGGTGATTTCTTCCTTGTTGGTGATGTTTTATATGGTTCAGAGGATGAAATAATTGTTGCAAATACTGCTGATGATATGTTTTATTTCTATGATGGATCTGGAACTGAACTATTAAATAGATATATCTGTGATTTCGAAGATATTGATAGGATGACTCTTGGTGATATAACAGGTGACTCTAAACTTGAGATACTTATCGCAGATACATCTGAAGAGGAAGTTAGAATCTATGAATTTACAACATTTGAAGGAAGAGTAAATCTTTATGACGAAGGGAAGTTTAGTACAGCAGATCAGATACATGCAGGGAATCTGCTTCCTGGTGGAAAAGATGAACTTATTATTGCTCGTGGAGATCGTGAGGATCACCGTTATATTGGTGAAATGGAAATCATTCCACGTGATGGATTAAGGAATTATCTCAGTCGTCATGAAATAAATGATTTACTTGATGAAGATGGTACCTGGGCAGATAGAATGGGTGGAGATTGGACGTCTTCAGGTTATCTATTGATAGTTGGTGAAAATGAGATACTTCCTGCTTTTGCGTGTAGTGAAGATGATGATAAAGTACGATGTACTGATAGATATTATACTAGTACTAATCCTGGTGGATCAGGACGGTATCCAGAGCTATCTGCTGGTAGAATCATAGGAAACAATCCATTAAGGCTTATGAAACCACTTCAGACAAGTATAGATATTTATTATGATTCTGATAACTTTGATCTTTCTAATGCTCTTGCACTTGCTGGTTATTCATCTTGTTATAGTGGTAGTTGTGATTCTATTGATTTTGTTGGGGAACGAAATAGTGTAGCAACTAAACTTGAATCTATAGGTTTTGATGATGTAGAAGAAATGGAAGGATATGCTTGTGATAAACCAGATGGTTGGGATGAGGATTATTTCTTCCAGAATAGACGTAATGCGTTTTTCCTATTTGCAGAGGATCAAGACTTGATTCACCTGGCAGGTCATGGAAACTGGTGGTTATGGGATCTTATACAAGCTAATAATGTC
>CAZVNH010000322.1:0-3362 GCA_964628575.1 uncultured Thermoplasmatales archaeon
GAGCTCTTACACCCGCTAAAAAATCATATCGATTTTTATACTTTCAATGGCCTTCTAATAATATTTATAAACAATGGTTTGTTATCACTTTTTTACAATTGTCTGGGGGAAAAAGGCGTGGTAAAATTGCTTAAGGATGAGAGTTTAGTAGCACAGTGGCAGAGGTTTCTTGAGGAGAATTGTAAGTCTGATATTGAAACAGTAGCACTTGGGTATCCTGAGAAACGAAGTTTATTTGTTGATTATTGGGATATTGATAAAGCTGATTCTGATCTTGCTGAGCTTTTACTTGGTCAACCATATAAAGCAATTTATAATGCAGAAGAAGCAATCAAAAATATTGATGTAGCAGTTGAGCAGAAACTTCGTCTTCATTTCCGGGTTAAAAATCTTCCTGATTCAAATAAGATTATTATTAGAAATATTCGTGCTAATCATCTTGGTAAAATGATGGCAATCGATGGTCTTGTAAAAAAAAGAACTGAGGTTAGGCCAAAACTATTGGTTGGTGCTTTTCAATGTTCGAAATGTGGAGCAATAATTCGAATAGAACAAGAGGAAGATATTTTAAAAGAGCCTTCAGAATGTTATGAGGATCAAGGTGGATGTGGTCGTGTTTCATCTTTTAAATTACTAACAACTCTTTCCGAGTTTATTGATAGTCAGAAGATAGAAATTCAGGAAAACCCTGAGGGTCTTAGAGGTGGTGCTCAACCAGAGCGTATAAGTGTTTTTCTCGAAGATGACCTTGTTGGTGAAATTGCACCTGGTGATAGAGTAATTGTTAATGGTATTCTTCATAGCATGCAGCGACGTAGAGGTACTTTTAGACTTACTTCTTTTGATAAAACAATGGATGCAAAAAGCATTGAAAGCCAGGAGCTTGCATTTGAAGAAGTTGATGTTTCAGTCGAAGATGAAAAAGAGATTTTAAAAATTAGTAAGGATGCAGATCTTTATGAAAAAATGAAAACTAGTATTGCTCCAACTATTTACGGAATGGGTGTTGAAAAAGAGGCACTAATATTGCAGCTTTTTGGTGGTCTTCCGAAAGAAATGCCCGATGGTACTCGTATAAGAGGCGATATTCATGCTTTATTAGTTGGTGATCCTGGTACTGCGAAATCACAAATTCTTACTTATATGTCAAAGCTTGCACCAAGAAGTGTTTATGCCTCAGGAAAAGCATCTTCTGCGGCAGGTCTTACAGCTGCTGCTGTTCGTGATGAATTTGGAGAAGGACAATGGACACTTGAAGCAGGAGCGCTCGTTCTTGCTGATATGGGTGTTGCATGTATCGATGAAATCGATAAGATGGAGGAGACAGACCGAAGCTCTATGCATCAGGCAATGGAGCAGCAAGAGATAAGTGTTGCAAAGGCAGGGATTAATGCAACTCTTAAATCTCGATGTGCAATACTTGCTGCTGCGAATCCAAAACTTGGTCGTTTTGATGAATTTTTACCTATTCATGAGCAGATTAATATGCCACCTGCTCTTCTTTCTCGTTTTGATCTTATCTTTAGTATTATTGATAAACCAAATCGTGATAGAGATACTGATCTAGCGACACATATACTTCGTACTCATAAAGCCGGAGAAGTTAGTGAAAATATTAAAAGAACTAAAAAATCAAAGCATACAAAAAAAGAGCGAGAGGAGCTATCAAAAATGGTAATGCCAACATTTGATCCTGAGTTTTTACGTAAATATGTTGCTTATGCAAAAAGAAATATCTTTCCTGTGATGACCGATGAAGCACTTGAAATTTTGAAAAACTATTATGTTGATTTCCGAAATAGTTCCGAGGAATCAGTTACATTTACACCAAGACAGCTAGAAGCATTTGTCCGTCTTGCAGAAGCAAGTGCTAAGATTAGATTAAGTCAGGATGTAACAATCGATGATGCAAAACGAGCAATATATGTAATTGATCAATATCTGCGCAGGGTAGGTATGGATCGGGAAACAGGACGATTTGATATAGATATTATTGCAACAGGTATTAGTCATAGTCAACATGATCGAATGCGCATGTTGATTGATATTATTCAACGTCTCTGTAATGAATCAAAAGATGGAAACGCGGCTAGAGGAGACATTATTCAAGAAGCTGAAATCGAAGGTCTTGAATCTGGAAAGGTTGAAGAAGCATTAGATCGGTTAAAACGTCAAGGTCAAATCTATGAGCCTGTACATGGAAAATATAAGGTTACTGAGTATTAGAGTTTAGGAGAAGATAGTTTCCCTATTGCTTTTTTTATATTTTCTTTCTGATCTTGTCCGATTTCTGTTGTTATATAATCAGTAAACTTTGTTTTTATATCATTCCAGTTAAGTGTTGTTACTCCAAAATTTTGTTTTTTTCCCCCAGTTGATGCTTTATAGATTCTAGGCATCATCTGCCGCGGATCAGAATTATCCATATGCATTACATAGTTACGTCTTAACGTTTTTTTTTCAACTACAAAAATTTCAAATTTTCTATTGAAATATTTGAATCTTTGATCACGGTCATAGTAACGATATTCGAGCTCAAAACCTTTATTTATTGGTATAACTCCTTTATCCATAGTGCATCCTCGTATTATGTATAAGGAATCATTGTTATAATAATTTTTAATTTTTAAAGAAAGAATAAAAAAGAAATTATTGGTTTATCATCAGTCCATATAGTAGCTTGCTGGGTTTGGTTCTGGTTTTAATCCTTTTCTTTCTCTGATTTGTTTTACAACATTATCTTGTAGGTGTTTTGGCATTGGTTCAAATCCCATGTTTTCTGTGTTCCAAAGTACTCTTCCACCTGTAGCACTTCTTATTGCTGATGCGAATCCAAACATTTCTGCAACTGGTGCTTTTGAATCAATATTTACGCTGTCTCCTTCTGATATCATGTCTTTTACTTCTGCTCTTCGTTGGTTTAGCTCTCTACTTGCATCTCCCATAAGGTCCTGTGGAGTGCTGATAAAGACTTTTTGCATTGGTTCAAGTAGAATTGGTCCTGATATTGTCATTGAGCCATATATTGCGTTTCTTGCAGCAGGTATGACTTGTGCAGGTCCACGGTGTATTGCATCTTCGTGAAGTTTTGCATCAACAAGTTTTACAAATATTCCTTGACATGGTTCATTTGCGATTGGTCCACTTTTCATTACTTCTTCAAAAGCTTCTTTTAGAAGTTCTCTTGTTTCAAATAGATATTGAATACCTTTTGTCATATCTGCAAACATGTTCATTCCATATACTGCAAATACTCCTTTTGATTCTTCTTTACTGAGACCAAGCTCTTGAAGTTTTTTTGCAACCTCGTTTTTGAATTTTTTTACATTTTGAGGTATTTCATTATCATGAAGTGCTTTAAC
>CAZVNH010000323.1:0-3351 GCA_964628575.1 uncultured Thermoplasmatales archaeon
GTTTTACCTACATGTAGGTAATATTTATATAGTAGAATATATTACGACATATGATGACAACTGATAAAAGAGAGCGAATACTCCGCGTAATTCTAAATCATCCAAAAGGATCACTTTCAGCATATAGAATAGCAAAAGAAGCTGAATGTTCTCGTTCATGGGTAATTGATTTTCTTCATAAACTAGAAAAAATGAGATTGATAAAAAAAATAAGCAATATCTCAGATTCTAATAGAAAAATAGAAGGAATATGTGTTATTGATGTAATTGGAATCTTTAACTATTGGATAAAAATTAATCATCCTTCGTATATCCGAGAATACCATGTTAAAGAACCTATACAATGTTTAAAAAAAACAAGTCTTAAATATGCACTTACAACCTATCAAGCAGAAACACTCACTCAAAATTATTTATTTCCTTCACGCACTGATTTATACATTAGAGAAGAAGATATAGAAAAATGGCATAAACTTCTCATAAAAAATGGTCTTACAGGTAAAGGAAATGTAAAACTAATAATAGAGGACAAACATGTGTTCTATAAATCCAAACAAAAAAAAGGATTTACTGTAGTGTCGATTCCTCAATTGATAGTTGACTTATTAAAAGAGGGAGGAGTCGCAGAGGAAGCAGCAATAATGTTAATGAGGAAAAATTACAATGAAATTATATCCTAATTACGAAACCGAGATTTCATTCGAGTATTTAAAAAAAGTTGTAAGTATTTTAGATGAACCAATTTGTATTCTAGGAGGATGGGCAGTTTATTTCACAGTAAATGAAAAAATCAAAGTAGATAGAGGAATGGGTTATCTAGGCTCCAAAGACATTGATTTAGGCTTCCATATTAATAAGAATATTACAGACAAAATCCTTAAGAAAACACCAATTGCAAAAACAATAAAATTACTAGAAAAAAATAGATTTCAACCATTAAGCTTCAGGTATTACAAAGACATCGGAATCGAAACAGGTAAAGAACTAACTAGAGAACAATCTGCTAAAACACCAATGCATGATATTTTCCAAATTTATGTTGATCTAATTGTTGATGAAATTCATCCAGCTTTTAAAAAAACATTTGGTTTAGACCCTATAGATGAATCCTTATTAAAACATGTATTTGAAGAAAAAACAAATAGAATCGAACTTAAAGAATTTGAAAAAATGTTATGGTTACCAACCCCCCAGAAATTCTACTTGCAACAAAAATAAAAAGTTTACCAAATAGAACAAAAGACAATAAGAAAATTAAGGATTTATGTGATATTTATTCTTTGGGATGGTATTCTGGGAAAAATATAGACCAACTAAAAGAAGCAATAAACCATTTTAATACTAAAAAAGAAAGAGATGACATGTTAAAATGTATTAAAACAGAGGAATATTTATTAGATTCTTGTCAACAAGCGATGGGAATAGAAAAAGAGACAATAAAAAATCTAATCTTAGAGTTATTAAAAGAATTCTAACTAAATAACAAGCAAACACAAAAAAGGCTCTTTCTATGCAGTGTCTCTCCTGTAAAATCCTTCTAACCCACCAGATTCGTTAGATTTTGTCTTAAAGTTTTTAAAAAAAAATTGTAATTTAACAGAAGGTTTTTTAATAAAAAAAATTTATTTACACAATATTTAGAGCTTTATTTATTTCCTTTCTATAATTATCAAACGCATTTCTTCCTTTCTTAGTTAGCTCTAACATTGTATGAGGTTTTTTTCCGATAAATTCTTTTTTAATTTTTACATAGCCTGCCTTTTCCAGTTTAGTCATATGACATGATAAGTTACCAAATGTTAGATCAGTTTGGTTTTTTAAAAATAAGAAGTCTGCACTTTCAACTACATACAGCTGTGCCATTATTTTAAGCCTTGCCGGTTCATGAATTATTCTATCAATCATTTAATCTCCCTTTTGGAATTGGATATTTCTTGATGAATTTGACTAACAATATACTACCAATAGCCACCATTACTATTGAAGTTAAAGACCATGTAAAAACACCCATTGGATTATTTTGCACGTTAGTATCTGTAAATATAACTGACATGGCTGCTAAAAATGCATATAAATATAATCTAGGAAAATCCCTAAAATATGCAATAGAGCACCAAACTATAAATAATGCCACTGCAATTATTGTCATTGGATACGATGTTGATTGAATCCACCCATTTTTTATTGTAATTAACATAAATAAAATTGAGAAAAAAACTGCAATTATTATTACTACGGTTAATACAAATAATTTATCTTTTTTTATTCTTTCTTTGCTAAACTTAACATTACCCATCCTTGGAGTTATGATATATTTTTTAACTAAAAATATAAAGGGTGCGGGTAAAAGCATCCATAGATAATGATAATAACTAACACCTGGATTAAATCTAAGAACAGTAGCCACAGCAATTAATATTCCTATTCCAATGTCTGTTGTTCCATCCACGAACTGTGATTTCCATGTATCCTTTTCAAGTTTTTTTATGTTCATATTAACTAGAAAGCTGAGCTATTATTTTAACTTTGCTATACAAAGTACTTTGTAATAAATATTTTAACTAGCCTATTATACAGTGATAAACTTTCAAGAATAGTTATTACAATTGTAATTAGAAACTTACAAAGCAATACTCCAGCAGAGATCTACAGACAAATTAAAAATAGACGCTCTAAATACAGTCTTTCTCCTGTAAATCAGGTCTAACCCACCAAGCTCGCTAGACTCGTGATAAATATTAACATTATTTACTAAATTAGTTTATCTCTGCATTGCAATTCAGAGGCTCTGGAGTTTTAATATCTTAAGGTTAGACAAGGTCAAATCGGTCAGCATTCATTATCTTGTTCCAGGCTGCTATGAAATCGTGAACAAACTTTTTTGACGAGTCTTTACATGCATAGACTTCAGCGATTGCTCGGAGTTGTGAGTTCGAACCAAAGATGAGATCGACTCTGGTAGCAGTCCATTTCAGTTTTCCAGTTTTGCGATCTCGACCTTCAAATATATCTTTGTCTTTTGAGGTTGGTTTCCATATCGTGCTCATGTCAAGAAGATTAACGAAGAAATCATTGGTGAGTGTCTCTGGTCGCTTGGTAAAGACGCCATATTGGGAATGCCCAAAGTTGGTATTCAATACCCGCATACCACCGATTAGAACTGTCATCTCAGGAGCAGTTAATGCCAGTAGTTGCGCCCGATCTACTAGAATTTCCTCTGTTGATACAGAGTATTTGGTTTTAAGATAATTGCGAAATCCATCTGCAGATGGTTCGAGGACTGAAAAAGACTTCACATCGGTTTGCTCCTGCAACGCATCAGTGCGTCCCGGTGTGAAGGGAACGGTCACA